>DATNBT010000579.1:0-10675 GCA_035571855.1 Vicinamibacterales bacterium | reverse complement strand
GAAGAACGATCGCCTTCGTCTCGTCGTTCCCGTGCCGGACATGTATCTCGCCGGCATCTCCACTGGCACGCCGGTGTCGTTCTCGGTGGCCGCCTATCCCGGACAGACCTTCGGCGCGACGATCGCGCGCGTCGCGGACGCGGTCGACGTCAAGACGAGGACGATGGCGGTCGAGCTGGACGTGGCGAACCGCGACGGCAGGCTCGCCGCCGGAATGTTCTGCCAGGTTGACTGGCCCGTGCGCCGCGCATCGCCGTCTTTACTGGTTCCTTCCGCGAGCGTCGCGAGCACGACGGATCGAACATTTGTCATACGGGTTCGAAATAACCGGACGGAATGGGTGGACGTGAAGACGGGACTCACCTCGGGACCGCTGATCGAGGTGTTCGGCAACCTGCACGCAGGTGATAATGTCGCCGCGCGCGGCACCGACGAGATCAGATCGGGATCGGACGTGCGCCTCAAACAATGAACCCGCGCCTGGCCGCGCTCGCCACGACATTCACCGCCGCTGCCCTCGCCGCAGCGAGCGCGCAGAAGCCGCCCGCGTCGCTGCCGATGGGCGGGAAAAAATCCGTCACGAGCTTCTTCACCACGAGCCGAGGACCCGGACGCGGCGGCAACCTTGGCGGCCTCGCGGGCGCCGACGCGCACTGCCAGGCGCTTGCCAAGAAGGAAGGCTCCGGCGATCACGCCTGGCGCGCGTACCTCAGCACGATGGCGACGGCGTCCGCGCCCGCCGTCAACGCGCGCGATCGCATCGGCACGGGTCCGTGGTACAACGCGCTCGGCGATCGCATCGCGATGAACCTGCAGGACCTGCACGGCGGGCGCAACGCGATCAATCTCGAGAACGCCGTCACCGAAAAGGGCGACATGGTGACGCCCGAGGAGCACGACATCCTGACGGGCTCGCGTGCCGACGGCACCGCGTATCCCGGCACGGGCGATCTCACGTGCGGCAACTGGACGTCGAGCGGCCGCGGGCGTGCGCAGGTCGGGCACGTCGACCGCAAGGGCGGGACGGCCGCCGACCGATCATGGAACTCCGCGCACGCGACGCGCGGCTGCAGCCAGGACGATTTCACATCAACCGGAAGCGCCGGTCTGTTCTACTGTTTCGCCGTCGACTGATGACTGATGACTGATGACTGATGACTGTTAAGGAGAAGAAGATGTCGAAGAACGCGTTCACGGGCGGGCTGCTGTTCATCTGCGGTCTGGCGATCGGCTTGAGCATCACGGCGCTGGCCGCGCAGCAGCGCGAAGGCGGCGGGCGCGCGCGCGGTCCGCGGCTGCCGACGATCGAGGAGGTGCCGCAGGAGATCGCGAACCTGCGTCAGCTTATTCCGACCAACTCGACGATCATGATGGACGTCCAGTGGCACTGGACCAACCTCTGGTTCGCCGGCAAGCGGAGGAACTGGCCGCTCGCGCAGTACTACTTCAACGAGGCCCGCGGCCACATCCAGCAGCTCGTGCGCAAGAACCCGACGATCCGCAACGCGCAGGACGGCACGGACGTCGAGCTGCAGGGCATCTTCGACGGCATCGACACGAGCAGCCTGCAGATGGTGAAGGACGCGATCGGCAAGAAGGACGGCCCGGCGTTCGACAAGGACTACAGGATCATGCTCGAAAGCTGCTACGCGTGCCACAAGAGCGTGGGCCGTCCGTACATCCGCCCGCAGATCCCGACCGCGCAGGTGCAGGCCATCGTCAACATGGATCCGAACGCGACGTGGCCGCAATAGGATCCCGGCTGTAGGCCGGACCTTCAGGTCTGGCGATACAATGCCGGCGCATGGAAGTCCGGCTGTTTCCAAACTCCGCGCG
Source organism: Vicinamibacterales bacterium (assembly GCA_035571855.1). GTDB lineage: Bacteria > Acidobacteriota > Vicinamibacteria > Vicinamibacterales > CAVVIG01 > DATNBT01. Next base: position 8,839 of record DATNBT010000579.1, on the reverse strand, counting down.
TCCCGGCGTCGGCCTCAAACCGCGCCGGGAAGCGCAGCGTCCGCTGCTGCCGCAGCACGCGCGGCAGTGTCCGGTGCTCGAGGCCGGCAACACCGCCGGCTTCCTCGTCTTCCCGCCGCTCGAACCGTTCGAGTCGTACTACATCAGCTATGAAGGCGACGGCCGCTACCAGTTCGTCTACTACCTCGCGCCGCCGAAAGGCGATCCGCAGGCGATGTTCACCGTGGACGTCGTGATGCCGGTCGGCAGCATCGGCGTGCTGCGCGAAGAGGTGACGTTCCACCGCAAAGACGTGCCGGTCAATCGCGAGCAGGCGCTGCTGATGATGCGGCAGATGATCGTGCCAGAAGATCTCGGCACGCCGCCCGGCGCGCTCGCGCTGCGCGCCGCGACGAACTTTCAGACGACGGAGGGCTGGGACACCGTCTACACGCCGATCTTCAACATGATCGAGCGTCCCGTCGCGCCGATGCTCATCGTCCGCGTCGAGACCGACTGGTATGCGCACGAAACGGAGTTCCGCTACGTGCTGCAGCCCGGCGAGGGCATTTCGGGACAGCACTCGATGCCGATCGGCCAGGTGATGTTCGTCCCGCGCGAAGAGGTGACGCTGCGCGACTGCACGGACGACGAGGTCAGGGCCATTCGCGAGTCGCAGGTCCACTTCGCGCAGCAGAAAGCCGCGCACAAGATGACGACGGCGTACGGAATGACGTACAGCCCGCACTACTCGCAGGAACAACGGACGAAGAAACGATGAAGCGAAAAACGGTACACGCGTTTCTCTGTGTCCTCTGCGCCTCTGCGGCTTCGTACGTCATCGCGTTCGCGGCGGGACAGGAACGTCCGTACAAGCCCGTCACCGCCCAGCGCCTGCTCAAGCCGGACGCCGGCGACTGGCTGATGATCCGCCGTACGTACGACGGCTGGGGCTACAGCCCGCTCGACAGGATCGACACGAAGAACGTCAGCCGGCTGAAACCGCTGTGGTCGATCGAGACCGGCGAGATGCGCGTGCACGAAGCCGCGCCGATCGAGAACAGCGGCGCGCTCTTCGTCACGACGCCGAACAACCAGGTCATCGCGCTCGAGGCGAAGACCGGCGCCGTGCTGTGGAAGTACCGGCGGCCGCGCGCCCCGACGGCGCTCGTGCCGCACGACACCAGCCGCGGCGTCGCGCTCTACGGCGGGAGCGTCTACTTCGCCGCCGGCGACGCCGTCGTAGTCTCGCTCGATGCAAAGACCGGGAAAGAAATCTGGGCGACGACGGTCGCGGACAACAAGTCCGGGTACTACATCTCGCTCGCGCCGCTCGTCGCGAACGGGAAGCTGATGGTCGGCACGTCGGGAGGCGAGTACGGCGTGCGCGGATTCGTCGCCGCGCTCGACCCGGACACGGGCAAGGAACTGTGGCGCACGTTCACGATCCCCGAGCCCGGCCAGCCCGGCAGCGAGACCTGGCCGAAGGGCGATCAGTGGAAGCACGGCGGCGCGCCGATCTGGGTCACCGGCAACTACGATCCTGTGACGAACCTCGCGTATTGGGGGACCGGCAACGGCGGTCCCTGGATGGGCGATCAGCGTCCCGGCGACAATCTCTACGTGACCTCGGTCCTCGCGCTCGACGTCACGACCGGCGCAATCAAAGGACACTTCCAGTACCACCAGAACGACTCGTGGGACTGGGACGAAGTATCGCCGCCGATTCTCGTCGACTACAAACGCAACGGACGCACGATCAAAGGGCTGATCGACGTCGCGCGCGACGGCTATCTCTGGTTCCTCCAGAGAAGCGGCGGACCGATCACGTTCGTCGAAGGCAAGCCGTACGTCTATCAGAACGTCTTCAAGAGCCTCGATCCGAAGACCGGACGGCCGGAGGTCGATCTCGAGCGCAAGCCGAAGACCGGCGTCAGCGCGTCGTATTGTCCCGACGCGCACGGCGGCAAGAACTGGCCGCCGGCGGCGTACAGCCCGAAGACGCGCATGATCTACATTCCCGCGACGAACAATCTCTGCGGCCAGTCGATCGGCGTGCCGGTCACCTACCAGGCCGGCCGCAACTTCGGCGGCGTGTCGGGATTCGGATCGTCGATGGCGCCCGGCGCCGATCACTTCGGCGAAGTCCAGGCGTGGAACGTCGACACCGGCCAGCGCGCCTGGACGCACAACTTCGCGAAGTCGCCGAACTGGGGCGCCATCCTCACGACCGGCGGAGGCCTCGTGATCTCGGGCGGCACGTCCGATCGCAAGATCCACGCGTTCGACGCCGCGACCGGCACGCTGCTGTGGGAATCCGAGCCGCTCAACTCGGGCGTCCTCGCGCCGCCGACGACGTTCGAGGTGGACGGCCGGCAGTACATCGCCGTCGAGAGCGGGTGGGGCGGCGACGTGCAGGGCGCGCAGGCGTCGCTCAACCGGCTCATGCCGGGAGAATTTCCGCCGGTGCCGACCGGCGGCGCGGTCTACGTGTTCTCGCTGGACGGGAAGTAAGCGGATGAAAACGGTGCTGATTGTCGACGACCAGCCGGAAGTCCTGCGACTGTACTCGCGCGGGCTCGAAGTGTCGGGCTATCGCGTCGTGACGGCCGAAAGCGTCGACGCGGGCATGCAGATCGTGGAGGCCGACCCGGCGCCGGATGCCGTGCTCGTCGACCTGAAGATGCCGTTCGTCAACGGGATGGGGATGCTGTACCGCCTGCGGAAGACGCATCCGAAGCTGCCGGTAGCGATCATTACCGGCATGCAAAATCTCGATAAAGAAGCGCTGCAGGAAATCACGATGCTCGATGCGGCGATACACTACAAGCCGCTGTCGATCACTCAGATGCGGCAGATCGTGGACACGCTCTTGGGTAAGGAGGCGTCATGACGGGACATGTGCGGCACGCGGTGATTTGTCTCGCGATTCTCGCGGCGCCGGGGTTCTCCGCCGCGCAGACGTTCAAGGTCCAGAAATTCGACATCAAAGGCGACGGCGGCACCGATTACGTGGCGGTCGAAGCGGCCACGGGCCGTGTGTTCGTGTCGCGCGGCACGCACATGATGGTCGTCGACGGGGCGACCGGCAAGGTCGTCGGCGACATCCCCGACACGCCGAACGTGCACGGCGCCGGCATCGCGACGAAGGCCGGCCACGGGTTCACGACCAACGGCGGCAACTCGATGGTCACGATGTTCGACCTGAAGACGCTCGACGTCATCAGACAGATCAAGGTGGAGCAGGGCGGCCTCGACGGGATCATGTACGACGCGGCCGACGACAAGATCATCCTGACGAACCACAGCCGTCCCATCGGCACCCTCACCGCGCTCGACCCGAAAACCGGCGACATCGTCGCGACGGTGAACCTCGAAGACACCGCGCCCGAAGGCGCGGCCGCGGACGGCCGGGGCCACATCTTCGTCAACAACGAGAGCAAGAACACGATTCAGGTCATCGACGTGAAGACCTGGAAGGCGACGGCGTCGTGGCCGCTCGGGCCGTGCGAGGGGCCGACGGGCATCGCGTACGACCGGAAAACCAACCGCATCTTCTCCGGCTGCAACCGCACCTCCGTGGTGCTCGATGCGTCGAATGGAAAAATCGTGGCGACGATCGCCAACGGCACGCGCGTGGACGCGCTCGGGTGGGATCCGGAACGGAAGCTGATCTACATTCCGAACGGCGCCGAAGGCACCGTCACGGTCGTGCATCAGGATTCAGCGGACAAGTACTCGATCGTCGCCGCCGTCGACACCGTGCAGGGCGCGAAGACGATCTGCGTCGATCCGAAGACGCACAACGTGTATCTCTTCCAGCCGGAGCGCGGTCCGGTGCCGCCGCCGGCACCCGGCGCGCCCGCGCCTGAGCCCGGACGCGGCGGACGAGGCCGAGGACCGCTCGGCCCGATCGTGTCCGCGACGTTCGTGGTGATTAAGTCGTAGATCGCGAACGTACGTGCCACAGAGGCACAGAGGCAAGCCAGTTATCGTTGCGATCTCTGTGGCTCCGTGGCTCGTACGTCATCACCACGAGATCGTCACACTGAACTGCCCGCTGTTGTCCGTCAGCACGTCGTCGTTGATCCCGAGGTAGAGCAGCCCGCTCGCGGGCGCGATGATCGTCGTCTGGTTGCCGATGCCCCAGGGCTGGCCGCTGTCGATGCGTCCGATCAGCGCGCCGGCCAGCGCGCTCGGGATCGGCGAGTTCGGCGCCGTGCGGCCGCTGAGCGAGCCCGCCACGGTCGCCTTGTCGTTGAAGTTCGCCGGCCGCAGCTGGATCTCGCCGCTCGACTTGAACTGCAGGCGATCGCCCTGGTTCACGCGGATACCCGTCGGCGTCCACTGCGTCGTCGACGGCACGGTGAACGTCCGCGTCGTCGGACCGACGCCGTCGCGCGTGTCGGCGGGACCGCTGTTGCCGCGGTTCGGGTAGTAGCCGCCGCCGTCGGTCTGGTAGCGCGAACGTCCGTAGCCGTCCTGATAACCGCGGTCGAAGCCGTCCCGGTAGTTCGGATCACCGCCGCGATAGCTCGAGCCGCTGCGGTAGTCGGAGCGCGTGTTGCGGCGCTGATCGTCCTGCCCGCTCGCGATGCCGTCGCGATAGCCGTTGTCGAATGAGCCGCCGAGTGCGCGCGAGCTCCGCCCTCCGGAGCGCGAGCCGTCAGGCGAACGATCGCGCTCGTAGATCTGGCCGTAGCGGCCCGGACGCTCGTAGTAGTTGTAGCCGTCGTCATAACCCGCCGAGTAGCCGTCGCGATAGCCGGACATGTACTCGTTGCGGCTGCCGAACGACCGATCGTAGGAGTAGCGCGCGCTGCCGAGGTAATCGTTCTGCCCGGTGCGGCGTCCCTGATCGCGATCCTGACGGCCGCGATCGGCGCCGTCGCGATAACCGTGCTCGTAACCGATCTGCTGGGCGTCGCTGTTGAACCGGGGGGTGTCCGCGCGCTGATCGCGTTGCGCGTAGACGATGGCTCCTGAGCTCAGCAGAAGCGCAAGGATGAGGTGTTTCACGGCGGCCTCCTATATAAGGAGGGTAGCAAGAACCCTACCGCGAGTCCTGGCAGATGTATTCGAACATCTCGCCGCCTTCAATCCACTTCGACGGCGTCTTCTCCGTAATCGTCCACTTGCCGGTCCACGGCTGTGTATAGACGCCGGGGTCGTCGATGGTGAATTCGTAGGACAGCGTCCGCAGGTTCGGACGGGAGATGCGCTCGATCATGTGGAGCTCGTCGGTGGTCGGATACGCGCCCGCGACCCACTGCTTCTCGTTGAACCCGACGGTGTCGACGACGAGCGTGTCCCCGTCCCAGCGGCCGATGGAGTGGCCGAGATACGTGGGGCGGAGGCCGGCCGGATGCGTGCGGCCGTCCATGTAGATCACGCGCCACGAGTGCGGGCCCGCGATGTCGAGGATGTAGACCTTCTTCTCTTCCGGGCTCTCGACGATCTCGAATCCCGGAGCGGTGAAGAATCCGTTGCCCGCGGCCGGCTTGCAGCGGACGAGCGGCGGATACAGATCGTTCTTCGACGCTCTGAACTGCTGGAGCGCCCGCGCCCACGGCTGCGCGGGGATGTCGTTGCCGCGCGGCATGCCGCCGAGACCCGGACGGACCTCCCAGTAGCCTTTGTGCTCTTTCGTCGACCCGAGATTCACGTGGCCGTCCGGCCAGCGCGGCGCCGGCTCCGGCGTCTGCGCGAGCGCGGCTGTCGCGAGAACCACGACCGCGAACCCAGCGAACCCCGCGAACCCCGCGAACCCCGCGAACCCGGAGAACCTCGCGAACCTGGAGAACCTCGCGAACCTCTTCATCGCATGACCAGTTTCTGTCCGGTCGACAGCACCATCATCGTCGTCGGCATCGAGCCGGCGGAGTTGCTGCCGTCCTTGGCGAGCGCGGCGCCTTCGACCGTCACCTTGTCGCCGATCTTCAGCGTGTCTTTCTTCCAGCCGCCGCGCACGAGCGCGTACGGCGGGCCCATCTCGACGCGATAGCTCTTCACCTGCCCCTTGTCGTCGGTCGAGTCGATGTAGACGAACGCGTGCGGGTTGAGCCAGTCGACCTTCGTCACGAACCCCGAGATGTTCGCGACTTTGCTGGCGTCGTACTCGGCGTCGAACGAGTGATGGGCGAGCGCCGGCACGCCGGCGAGCACCAGCGCGAGGGCGATCAAGGTCTGTTTCATGACGTCTTCTCCTCGCAGAAAAACTCCTGAAGTTCCCGGCCGGCGATCCAGCGCATCGTGTAGCTCGCCTTCCACGGCTTCGTGTACGTCCGTGGATCGTCGACCGTCACCTCGTACTTCATCGTGCTCAGGTCGGTGCGCGTGAAGCGCTCGGTCAGGTGCAGCGCTTCGGTGTGCGGCAGGCCGCCTGCGAAAAACCAGAACTTCTCGTTGTAGCCGACCGAGTCCACGACGAACGTGTCTTTCTCCCACTTGCCGGACGACGTGCCGTAGTAGCTCGCGACGACGTCGGCCGCCTGCGCGACGGGGCGGCCGTCTGTATAGATGATGCGCCAGTTCCGGTCGCCGTCGCCAAGAAGAACGAGCACGCGGCCGAGGTCGCGCTGCTCGACGAACTGAAAGCCCTGAGGCCCCAGGAACTGTCGCGGTCCGCCGGGCGGCACGCAGCGGGCGAACGGATCATCTTTGAAGGAATTGCGCACGCGGTAATCGAGGACGGCCCTGGCCCACGACATCGCCGCGGCGTCGCCGGTTTTGAGGGTGGCCAGATCTCCCGCCGGCACGTCGGCTTTCCAGTAGCCCTTCATGCCGGGCGCCGCGGCGAGACGCGGCTGGCCGTCGGGCCAGCGGGGCACAGGCCCATACGCGCCGGGCGTTGTCACCGACAGCTTGAACAACTGCGCGCCGCCTCGGGCCAGCGACACCGTGCTTGCGAGCGCCTTGTGCGATTCGCCGCCGGTCGCCGTCACGCCTTGTACGACGACGGCGTCGCCGATCTTCAGCGTGCGCGCGCTGAAGCCGTCCTGTTCCAGCGTCGTCGCGCCGTCGGCGAGTTCGATCGTCCAGTTCGCGGTCGCGCCACGCTCGCGCACGCTGACGGCGATCCGCACTCGCGGGTTGATCCACTCGACGTTCGTGACCTCGCCGCGCAGCGTGATGCGCGGGCCGTCATAGACGATCGCATGCGGCGCGTCGCCGGAATTCGAGGACGCCGAGTTCGAGTCGACGCGTGTCAGCTTGACCGGTGTCTTCGTCGCGCCTTCCGTCCACGTCCCGGTCAGCACGCGCGACGCCGAGCCGATGTCCGTCAGCCCGCCGTCGATGACGATGCGGTCTTTCCCGTCGGCTTCGAGATGGATGCTCCACATCGCCGGGTCGATGCGCGAGCCGGTGATCTTCGCGGCGTTCGGTCCAGGATTGATCGTGCCGGCAATGGCTTTGCCGTCCCACTCGATCGCGAGCGTCACGTGGTTCGCGGCGACGTCGCCGGTCCAGGTGCCGGTCAACGGGTGGCCTTCCTGCGCGAGCCCCGAGCCCGCGAGCAGCGCGAAGACGCAGACGAACAGGCTACTTCTTCTTCTCAACATGCTTGTCGATCCACGCGATCACTAAATCCGCGAGCTGGTCGCTGTTTTTGTCCTGCATCAGCATGTGGCTGTTGCCTTTGATCCCCATCTCCGGCAGGTGCATCATCGTCGCGTCGCCGCCGGCTTTCTTGAGCTGATCGACGAACGTCCTGCAGGTCGCGAACGACTGCGCCCAGTTCGCGGGACCGCCGGTCACGTCGCCGAGATGATCGCCGAACATGATGAGCGTCGGGATCTTCGCGAGCGTCGCGAGCTGCGTGTCGGAGAAGTTCGTGACGCACGGCATCTCGATCGAGATGTTGCCGCGAATGCCGGCCGGATCGATCAGCGAGGCCTGCTCGGGGAAGAAGCCGGATTCGGAATGGCCCATGAGAATCGCGCCCTTCAGCCTGACGCCGAGCGCCGCCATCTGCTGCCACGTCGGCCGCGGCGTCGGGCCGAGCGTGGAGTTCAGGTCCGGGATCATCTGCTTGTAGAACTCGTCGACGGCCTGCATCGGGAACTGCTCGTCGGGAAACACCTCGCCGTACTTCGGGCCGAAGCGGAAGACGGTCCATCCTGTCTGGTGCGTCGCGTTGAGGATGCCCGGCATCTTGTCGAGCGGCAGCTTGCCCAGCTTGGCTTCGTTGAACGCCGAGGCGTCGAATCCCGAGCGCGCGCGTGAGACCTGGTCGGCGAGGTAGACGGGCCGATCCTTGCGGACGAAGTACTCGCTCCAGCCGATGCGGCCATCCGGCGTCGTCTCCCACGTCTTGCTGCTCAGGCAGCAGCCGTGGACCATCACCACCGGCACGTGCTGATCGCCTTTCATCGGGATCTGGTACTGCACGTACATCTGGTTGACGGTAATCTCGCCGCTCGTCGCGGGCGGATTCGGCCCGCCGATCGTCTTGTTCTCGCCGCCGACGAAGAAGCTGCCCTGCTCCTTGATTGTCAGGGGTCCAGGCTTTTTCGTCTGGGCTCCGGCCGGTGCAAGCAGCAGTGCCATCACGGCGAGCGAGACAGCGGTTTTCATGGGGCACAGTATAGACTTTCGCCGGTCCTTAGAGGACCGGCCTACACAGCATGCGGAATTGGGTGCCCAACTCGTTCGTCATCGCGTGCCTGCTCACGCTCGTGACGTTCGGCCTCGTCATCGGCGTCGCCGGCAGGAGCCCGCTCGCCGCGGAAAGCTACTGGGCGAAGGGCTTCTGGGAGCTTCTCGAGCTGACGATGCAGCTCGCGCTGATCGTGCTGACCGGCTACATCGTCGCCGTGTCGCCGCTGGTGTCGCGGCTGCTCGAGTTCATCGCCGGTCT
>DATNBT010000578.1:0-2801 GCA_035571855.1 Vicinamibacterales bacterium | reverse complement strand
AGGCGGCGGCGGAGGGGGAGGCGCTGCACCGGAAATAGCGACGTTGTCGAAGGTCGCGGTCGTCGTCGACGAGGTCGTGTGGCTCGTGACCGCCATGCCGACGTTCACCGAGGCGGCCATCGTGACGGTGACGCTGCCGATCGTCGCCCACACGCTCCCGTCGCTCGAGCTGAACGCCGTGAAGCTGTTGCCGGCGCGGGTGAGCTTCAGCCACGCCGGTGGAGCCTGCGTGCCGCCGGCGACGAACGTCGTCGCGCCACCCGTCGACGTGCGCGCCATGAATTCCAGCGGTCCGCCCGGACGCATGTCGAGCAGGACGTGCGCGGAGCCGGCCCCCGGCGTCTCGCGGATCATCACGCCCGCTTTCGCGTACGTGCTGGTGTTGCCGAGGCTCGTGACGCGCACGACGATCGTCCCGTCGCCACTGATCGGCTGTGACGTCAGCCGGAAGGAATCCGCCGCGCCCCAGATGTCGGCACCCGCCGCCTGAACCGTGAACGTCGACGTTGCAGCGGTGAACGCGGCTGAACCTGTCTGTCCCACGCTGCCGACGTCCTGGCTCGTCCACGGACTCGGCAACGGTCCCGGCGGCGGAGGTCCTCCGCCGCTCGGCGCGCCGACGGCAATCGAGTCGTACACCGCCGTGGTCATCGCGCTCGTGTTGTGGCTCGTGGTCGCGAGGCCGATCGACGTCGCGTTCATCGCGGACATCGACACGGTGCCGACGGTCGTCCACGAGACGCCGTCAGGCGACAGCGAGCCCGTGTACGACGTACCGACGCGCGCAAGGCGCACCCATTGCGGCGCCGTCGTGCCGCTCGAACTGCCGATGATGGACGTCGCCTGACCGCCTGACGTGCGCGCGGACATGTTGACGCCGCCCGGCGAGACTTCGACGAGCACGTTGCGCGAGCCGGTGGTCAGCGACTCGCGAATCATCACGCCGGCCTTGGCGTCGGGACTGGTGTTGGTCAGGCTCGCCACGCGCGCGACGATCTGCACGTCGCCGCTGGTGTTCTGGTAGACGTACTGGAACGAGTCGACCTGGTTCCAGATGTCGGCGCCGGCGGCGTGCACGGTGAGCGTGCCGCCGCTGAAGCCCGCGTCGCCGGTCATGCCGACCGGGCCGATGTCCTGGTTCTGCCAGGGCGACGGCAGCGCCGGTGGCGGCGTGCCGTTCGCGTCGAACTTCTCGTGCTGCCCCGTCGCCTGATCCGCCGTCCACGTGCCGCCGCCGGGGATGTAGACGCTCGAGCCGATCGTCGCGCCGCCGGTGCCGTGCCTCGGCGTCGGCATGTTCGGCAGCGTCGTCCACGTGTTCGTCGCCGGATCGAAGTCCTCGGACGCGGCGATCGTGCCGCAGTCGACCGAGTTGCCCTCGCCGCCGAATACCTGAATGTGTCCGTTCGCCATGCCGTAGGCGTGGCCGGCGCGCGCATTCAGCATCGGCGGGCCCGTCGTCCACGTGTTCGCCACCGGGTCGTAGATCTCGACGACGTTCATCGGGGCGCAGGTCTGCCCGTTGATGCGGCCGCCGATCGCGTAGAGCTTGCCGTTCAGCGGAGCGGCGATGAGGTGATCGCGCGCCGTCGGCATGTTCGGCAGGGCGAGCCAGGAATTGCTGCCGGGGTCGTAGACCGTGAAGTCGTTGACCGAGACGGCGGCTTCGAGACCGCCGGCGACGTAGATCTTCCCGTCGATGACCGCGACGCCGGTCGCGCCGCGCGCGACAGGCAGCGGCGCCATCGACGCCCAGCTGTTGGCCGCGGGATCGTAGCGATCGAAGTTCGTGACCGACGGCTGGGGCCACGACGTCACGCCGCCGACGAGGTAGATGAATCCGCCCGTCGAGACGATGCCGACGTGATCGCGGGGAGTGCCCGGGTACGGCGCCAGCGACGTCCAGGCGTTCGTCGACGGATCGAACGACCAGAGCGCGTTCGTGCGCACCTGGTTGGCCGAGCCCGCGGCGACATAGACGAGGTTGTTCAACGCGACGACCGACACCTCCTGAGTTGGCGTCGGGAGCGGCGGCATAATGGTCCAGGTGCCGTTGGTCGCGCGCGGATGAGCGACGACCAACGCGGCGCCGGCGAGCACAGCAATAGCGAGGGTGCGGATGTGGCGTCCAGGCATACAATCTCTTGCTCATCGAGCAAGTGGAATGCCGAAACGGAATGCTGGCAATTTTGCGATCGAGCCGCCGATTGAGCCGATGCTGGCGAAAGCCGTCGACACAATTCCGGAAGGCGATTTCCTCTATGAGCCGAAGTGGGACGGGTTCCGCGCGATCGTTTTCCGCGACTGGTCAGACGGCGTGCTGATCCAGAGCCGCGACCTGCGTCCGCTCGATCGGTACTTTCCGGAGCTGCACGACGCCTTCGCGCGCCTGCTGCCGCCCGGCTGCGTCGTCGACGGAGAGATCATCGTGGCGGGCGCACACGGTCTCGACTTCGAGGCGCTGCAGCAGCGCGTGCATCCGGCGGAATCGCGCGTGAAGATGCTCGCGGAGAAGACGCCGGCGTCCTTTGTCGCGTTCGATCTGCTCGCCGTCGAGGGCCGCGACATCAGAGCTGAGCCGCAGGAAAAGCGGCGGGCGCAGCTCGAGCGTTTGCTTGGCAGAGTCCGCCTCAAGGCGAAGGAGACCACTCCCATCCATGTGACCGCGATCACACGCGATGCCTCACTCGCCGCCGACTGGCTGCAGCGATTCGAAGGCGCGGGCCTCGACGGCGTCGTCGCCAAAGCGCGGGAACTCCCTTACATGCCAGGCAAGCGCGTGATGTTCAAGATCAAACACG
>DATNBT010000577.1:0-4507 GCA_035571855.1 Vicinamibacterales bacterium | reverse complement strand
GTTATGCCGTGCTCCTGAATACGCTGGGATCCTCGCGATGATTGTCGGGCGGTGTGCGCCGCTGGCGCTTGCGACTGGCGCGCCGCTAACGCGACAAGGTAGGATCAAGGTTCGACATCGGAGTCCACGAGCACGCCTCTTTGCGGAAGTGGCGGAATTGGCAGACGCACCAGCTTGAGGGGCTGGCGGTAGCAATACCGTGGGGGTTCGAGTCCCCCCTTCCGCACCATCCACGTTTCCAACTCTTTTTTTAAAGCCGCTTATAGTTTCTTGACTGCGTCGTGACCGCTGCGTTACAAGCGTAGCCTTCGGGAGGGACGCCCATGCGTAAGGTCACGCTCGCACTCGCAGTTCTCTGCAGTCTGCTGTCCTCCACGGCCTCCGCGCGCGCACAATTTGATTCCGCAACGGTCTCGGGAGTCATCCAGGACGGCACCGGAGGCGTGCTGCCCGGCGCCGATGTGACGCTCACGAGCGTCGGCACAGGCCTCGAGCGGCGCACGGTCACCAACGACACCGGCCTCTACACGTTTCCGAACGTCCCCGTCGGCACCTACACGGTCAAAGCCGCGCTCTCCGGCTTCAACACGGTGACGAAGACCGGCGTGACGCTGAGCGCCGGCGTGAACATCCGCGTCGACGTGCAATTGAGCCTCGGCAACCTGAGCGAGACGGTGCAGGTCCGCGCCGAAGCCGCGGTCGTCGACACGTCGGTGATCGGCCGCACGGTGAAAGCCGAACAGATCGAGCAGACGCCGCTCAGCGGACGCCGCGCCGCGCAGGTCGCGCAGCTCGCTCCCGGCGTCGTCGGCGGCACGATGAGCGGATCGGTGCCGGTCGGCGTGTCGACGTTCGCGACAGGTGTCACCTCGATTAACGGCGGCCGATCCGACGAGTTCATCACGACGGTCGACGGCGCGCCGTCCATTCGTGTACGCGCGGCCGGCGGCTTCATGATGGGCGCGCAGAACTTCGACACCGTCGAAGAAGTGCAGGTGCTGACGACGAACTACCAGGCGGAGTTCGGACGATCGTCGGCCGGACAGCTGCGCCTGGTCACGAAGAGCGGCACACAGAGCTTCCGCGGCAACGTGTTCTGGAGCGCGCAGAACGACGCGTTCGACGCCAACACGTGGTCGCACGAGCAGGCCGGCCTGCCCAAGTCGCCGCACACCTACAACGCGTGGGGCTTCACGCTGGGCGGCCCGCTCTACATTCCCGGCGCGTTCAACTCCTCGAAGCAGAAGCTCTTCTTCTTCTGGGGCGAGGAGTGGCAGCGCGATCGCTTCGTCGAAGAACAGGTCGGCATCGTTCCGACCGCCGCGATGCGAAACGGCGACTTCAGCGCGCTGCTGCCGTCGCGCGTCGTCCGCGATCCGCTGACCGGCGTTCCGTTCGCGGGCAACATCATCCCGGCGAGCCGCTTCAGCGCGCAGGGCCGGGCGCTGCTCAACGCGTTCCCGCTGCCGACGCCGGGCTTCGCGCAGGGCGCGAACAACTGGATCGGCAACCCGCCGACGTTCAACAACCAGCGCAAGGACAGCATCAAGATCGACTACGTGCCGAGCTCGAAGCACCGCCTCGCCGTGCGGCACACGTGGGCGCCCAACGTCTGGAACGACCCCGAGCCGTTCGGCGTGTATTCGACGATCTGGGATTATCCGGGCCGCACGCTCGCGGCGTCGCTGACCAGCACGCTGACGAACACGCTGATGAACGAAGCGTCGTTCTCGTGGGGGACGACGTCGCCGTCGAAATATTTCGGCCAGCGCAACTGCGACTACTGCCCGGGCGGGACGACCGCGTTTCTGTATCCGACGCAGTCGGACGTCGGACTCAACTATCAGTATCTCTTCCCGGGGACGAAGCTCGATCCCGACAAGATCCCCAACATCTCGCTCCAGGGCTTCACGGCGATCAACAACGCCGCGTACCCGGGGTCGTGGAACGACTTCGTGTTCCTGTGGGCGGACAACGTCACCAAGGTCGTCGGCAACCACGCGTTCAAGACCGGCGTCAGCGTCGAACGGTCGGGGATGAACGATCGCATTCAGCTCAGTTTTGCCACCGCGCCGGCGACGGTGAATCAGAACGGCTCGTTCCGCTTCTTCGACACGCGGCCGGCCGGCACGGGATATTCCGCGGCCAACGCGTTGCTCGGCCTCTTCGACGACTACACGGAGTTCGGCAACAAGCCCGACACGCCGTGGCTCGCGATGGGCTACGACGTCTACGCGCAGGACAGCTGGAAAGCCTCCCGCAATCTCACGCTCGAACTCGGTCTGCGCTACTCGCTGTGGCAGCCGTGGGGCGTCACGAACGGCGCGATGGCGTCGTTCGACAGCCGCTTCTACGATCCGAAGACGGCCCCAGTGATCGATCGCGCCGGCGGCTTCCTCGTCTCCGGCGATCGCTTCGACGGCATCGTCCTGCCGGGCAGCGGTCCGAGCGCCGACGCGCTCACGCAGTTCCCGCAGCTCGCCGGCCTGACGCGTCTCTATCACGATCTGCCGAACGGCTTCTCCGAGACGCCGAAGAACGGCTTCCAGCCGCGCCTCGGCTTCGCGTACGCGGTCAACGACAAGACGACCGTCCGCGGCGGCGTCGGCCGGTTCCTCAACCGCGTGCAGATCAACACGACGGCGGCCTACGGCTTCAACCCGCCGCTGTCGGAAATGCAGACGGTGATCAACGGCGTCGTCGCGACGCCCGGCGGGGCGGCCGTCCGAAACTTCCCGCTCGTGATGGCGATGCAGGATCCGAACTTCACCAATCCCATCTCGTGGGCGTGGAACGCGACCGTCGATCGCGAGCTCGGCTGGCAGATGCGTGGCACCGTGTCGTATGTCGGACGCTCGGCCACCAACCTCGAGCGCGCGCGCAACATCAACCAGCTGCAGCCGGGGACGCTGCAGGCGAATCCCGGCGTGAACGCGAACGCGCTACGGCCGTATCTCGGCTACAGCACGATCACGCTCTACGACACGACGGGACGCTCGAAGTACAACGCGCTGCAGACGCAGATCGAACGCCGCGCGTCGCGGTTCGGCTTCAACCTGTCCTACACGTACTCGCGGACCACCGACAACGGCGCCGGCCGGAACGATCTGCTGCCGAACGCCTTCGACGACAGCGGGTACTACGGCATCTCCGACCTCGATCGGCCGCACGTGCTCGTCTCCCAGGTCCACTACCGGTTCCCGGACCTCGCCGCCTCGTCGCTGCCGGTGAAGGAAGTGCTCGGCGGCTGGGACGTGTCGGGGATTTTCCAGGCGCAGTCGGGATCGCCGTTCGACGTCCGGACGACGGTGGACATCGCCGGCGTCGGGCCCGGCAGCGGCAACCAGTTCTACAACACCGTCGGCGATCCGACCGCCGTCCGGACGGAGTGGGACGACGCCACGAACCGCGCGGTGTGGTTCGACAAGACGGCGTTCGCGGCGCCGCGAGCCGGCACGTATGCGACGGCGTTCGAGAAGGACTTCCTCCGCAACCCCGGCTTCTGGGAGTTGAACATGTCGTTCCGGAAGAGCTTCGCGCTCGCCGGGACGAACCGTCTCGATGTACGCCTCGAGGCGTTCAACATCCTCAACCGGACGCGGCTCGGCAATGCCGTCTCCAACCCGACGCTGTCGGACTTCGGCCTCATCACCTCCCGGACCGGCAACCGGACGATGCAGTTCGGCATCCAGTACGTCTTCTAATCGAAACGTACGGTTCTGACCCGGCCGGCGGTTGCGCTAAGATTCTGGCGCAACCCCGGCCCCATGCCTGAGACGCCCACTGCCCGAATCGCGCTGAACGAGCGCGGCCTGCTGATCGTTCGCATCAACGACGGCGCGAGCCAGTCGCTCGACGACGCCAAGACGAACCTCGCGCTGGCGGTCCGCGAGACCGGCGGCGTCCGGCGTCCCCTGCTCATCGACATCCGCACGGCGCAGCCGCTCGACGCGGATGCACGCCACCACTATTCAGGCCAGACGCTGGTCGAACGCTTTTCCGCACTCGCTTTGCTCGTCGACGCCAGTCCGTTCGGGCGCATGATGGGCAACGTGTACCTGCGAATCGCGCGCCCAGGCATTCCCACCCAGTTGTTCGCAGAAGAGGCGCACGCGCAGAAATGGCTGACGGATTACCTCTGAGCGGCGGCCGCGTCGCCGAATTGCTGAAGACCCTGGAGATGATGGCGGCGGGCGATCTCAGGAAACGCCTGCCGATCTCCGGCCGCCACGACGAGATCGACGCGATCTCGCACGGCATCAACGTCCTCGTCGGCGAGCTCGGCTGGGCCACGGCGCGGGCCGTCGAGGCGCAGGAGGAACGCGCGGCCTCCGCCGAGCGTGCGAGCAACGCGAAGAACAACTTCCTCCGCAACATGAGCCACGAGATCAGGACGCCGATCGCCGCGATGCTCGGCATGGCGGAGCTGCTCGGAACGGCGGCGGTGAAGAACGCCGATCGCCAGGAGCTGCTGCAGCGTCTGCAGGCCAACGGCCAGGCGGTGATG
>DATNBT010000576.1:0-9385 GCA_035571855.1 Vicinamibacterales bacterium | reverse complement strand
GTCGCGCACGGCAAGCAGGCCGAGCCCGCTGATCGGCGGATTCGCGGCCGTGTACCTCACCTCGTAGTTGCGTCCGGGCTCGAAGCCCTTCGAGAGCGTGATGACGTTGCCCTTGATCGTCCACGCGCTACGCGGAATCGTCGTCACGTTCTTCGACAGGCCGTCGTGCACGGTCAACGTCGCCGATGAGTCGTTCGCGGCGTCATCCATCGCGGGATACGCGGCGAGATCACCGACGGTGTAATTCATTTCGCTGCGGTCCGGCGTGAACGCGGCTCGCACCGTGCCTCGGATTGGCGCGCCGTTGTCGGTCGCCACCGGCAGCTGCACTCTGATCGCGCCGTTGCGCGCGCCGACGTCGAACTCCCAGCCGATCGCGACCATCCAGATGCCGCGCTTCAGGAGAAACCCGTCGCCGGCCATGTTCCCGCCCGACGCGCGGTTGAGCCGCATCGACACCGGGATGCCGCGGTTGACGACGTCGATGATGGCGACGGCGCTGCCGTCGTTGGCCGCGCTCTTCGGCCACAGCGCGACGAGGTCCGCGCTGAACTCCACGCGGCCCTCCTTGTTGACAGGCGCCTTGTCGATGTCCGCGATCCCGCGGTTGCGCGGATCCTTCGGATCGACCGAGAAGTACGCCTTCGCCGTCACCTGCTCGTAACCGTATTCGGGGATGTCCTTCCGGTCCGAGACGTCGACCCGGAGCACCTCCGCGGAGGCCGTCACGGACACCAGACACGCCGCCAGCGCGAATGCCGTGATTTTCATGGCGCGATTGTAGACGAAAAGGGCTGGCACACTCAGTGCATTTACCGGGGCGTGACGACGCTGTCCCGCGGCGCAATCGTGACGACGGCAGCACTCAGCATATTCGTCGGCGCCGGTGTGCGGGCGACCGTTCCTGACGCCGCCGATAACTCCATCCGCCAGTTCCTCGCGCAGGACGACATCCAGCATCCCTACCGTGCGGTCCGCCGGCTGGAAGCACGAGCCGGCGACCGCGAAGGGTGGCTCGAGGCCAGGACCGCCTTTTCGCCGCAGCAGGGCTTCACCTACGAGGTGATCGCCGAGGGCGGCGCGGGCTTCATCCGCGATCGGATCCTGCGGGCCGTGCTCGACGGCGAGCGCGACATGATCGCCCGCGGCGAAGTCGCCCGATCGGCGCTGGCGGAAACGAACTACCTCTTCTGTCCGCGCGGCGTTGACGCCGACGGCCTCGCCAACGTGCTGCTGTCGCCGAAACGCCGCGACAGCGTGCTCGTGGACGGCACGCTGTTCCTGCAGACGGCCGATGGCCATCCGGTGAAGCTCGAGGGACGCCTCGCCAAGAGCCCCTCGTTCTGGACGAAGAACGTCCACATCCTCCGGACGTTCGCCAGCGTGGACCACGTCATCATGCCGGTCGGTTTAGAGTCGAATGCCGACCTTCGGTGGTTTGGCACCGGGTCGTTACGCATGACCTACACATATTCGGAAGTCGACGGGCATACCGTCACGCCGTAGGAATACAGATGTGCTGGAACGCCTCTTGCTGAGCATCGGGTAGGCTTGATGGCGATTCCCATCCGCGTACCCGGCGCACACGCAGACGCCTCCACGCTGGTGGCGGCCCGCGCCACGCTCCTTCGTCACATGGGTCAACACGCGTCGTGGAAGGCGGCCGAGACGCGCATCGCCGAGAGCCTGCGGGCCCTCTTCAGCGCGCACCCGCCGCAGCTCCGGCGCCTCGACATGCAGACGGCGCCGGCAATCCTCGATCAGGTCGTCCGCTTCGAGGCCGTCCACGCGGTGCGCGGCCTGTTCGATCTGCGCCGCCGTCTCGAGAACGACCGCCGCTGCTACGCGCTGTTCAGCGACGCCCTGCCCGACGAGCCGCTCGTGTTCATCGAGCTCGCATTCACGCAGGGTCTCGCCGGCGACGTCACGGCGCTCCTCGACACACAGAGCGTGATCGCCGATCCCGCGTCGTGCGACAGCGCGATGTTCTATTCGATCTCGAGCTGCCACGAAGGGCTCCGCGGCATCCCCTTCGGCAATCTGCTGATCCGTCTCGTCGTCGAACGTCTACAGCAGGAGCTGCCGTGGCTGACGACGTTCGCGACGGTGTCGCCGGTGCCCGGCTTCCGCGCGTGGCTGGCGCAGCAGGCGGAGCGCCGGGGCGCCGACCTGCGCCGCCTCGTCGACCTCCTCGACGCCGGCGAGTGGACGTCACGGCCCGAGCTGTCGGCGCAGCTCGAGGCGCTGCTGATGCCGCTGTGCGCCGCGTACCTCGTGCACGCGAAGCGCGGGAACGAGCCGCTCGATCCCGTCGCGCGATTTCATCTCGGGAACGGCGCGCGCCTCGAACGCATCAACTGGAACGGGGATCGCTCGAAGGCCGGCTACGAGAGATCGGCGGGCATCGTCGCCAACTACGTCTACGACGTGGCCGCGATCGACACCAACCGCGAGACGTACGCGTCCACGCACAACGTGATGGCGGCGCCTTCGGTCGAACATCTCGCCGGCGTCGCCGCCTGACACACCGAATCCTTATTCGCGAGGCTGGTCGCGCGGCCTGGCGCGGCGTTCGAAACGCCGCTCGACGGGGCCGATGACCGCGAGAATCACGAGCGTGAGCGCGGCCGCCGCGCTGCCGGCGGCGTAAAGGCCCGCGCCGACCGCCATGCCGATGGCGGCGGTCACCCAGATCGTGGCCGACGTCGTGAGGCCGTGGACGTCTGCGTTGCCCCGCAGGATGGCGCCCGCGCCGAGGAAGCCGATGCCGGTCACAATCTGCGCCGCGATCCGATCGGAGGTCCCGCCGCCGTTCGCAAAGGCGATCGAGACCATCGTGAACAGCGCCGAGCCGAGGCCGATCAGCGTGATCGTCCGCAGGCCGGCGGGCTTGTGGTGGTACTCGCGCTCGAGACCCAGCGCCGCGCTCAGTCCAGCGGCCAGCAGCAGCCGAATCACGAGGACGTTCGTCGTCATGTCGAAGGCGGCGCTAGTGCGCGGCGGTGCCGCACGAGGCGATCGCACGGCGCGTCTGCCGGTCGAGCGTCCCGATCGGAAACTCCACGGTCTCGTGCTCGAAGAGGTCCGTGATCGTCAGGCGTTTGTCTGGGACAGGGACATCCAGCATCGCTGACGCCCGGCCCGACGTCCCGGATCCGCCGTTTCCCATTTTCTCTTTGCCCGCCAGGGTGTGCGGGACAGCGGAGCCGCCGTCAACCATCGCATAGAAGGTGCGATCGGTCTGAGGGATCGGAGACCACGTGAGCTGCAACGCCGGCGTCGATGTCGCCGCGTCGCATGACAGCGTGAGGCGATAGAGCCTCGAACCGGGATCACCGGTCCCGGGAAGCGGTACGGTCCGGACCACGCTCGCGGTAAGCACCGGCGTACGGGAGACGTGCCACTCCTCGGCACCGGCGGCCTGCGCCGCGGTTGCGGCCGTCCACGCGTCGCGCGTCGCGGGCTCGGGCACCCCGATTCCCGCCGCGCCCATCGCGCCGTTGCGCAGCTTGCTCAGGATCATCGCGGCCAGCGGCGCGTCCGCGATCGCCGCGTCGTAATGCTGGAACGAGATGCCGCCGTTCTTCGAGGCGTCCGTGTGGCAGACGGCGCAGTATTTCTTCACGAGCGCGGTCTGCTGCGCGGCCGGCAGCGGCCCGGCGAAGGCACCGGCGGCAGCGATGACAACGCTTGCGAACGCGGCAGCGGCGATCGGTCGGCGCATGGGGGGAGTATACCGCCTGGAGCTCTACACGTCGGCGTCGTCGTCGACGATCTTGAGGATGCGATCGAGCTTCGTCACATGCAGCAGCTCGCGGAACGACGCCGTGGGCCGGACGATGGTCAGCGTCGCACCCTGGCGCGTGGCGTTGGCGTAGGCGTTCGCGATTGCGCCGAGCAGGACGCTGTCGGCGAGCGGCACGGCGGAGAGATCGAGGGCGATCTCCTTATACCCTTCGCTGATGAGCCCGCGAAGCCGCGCGACGAGCGTCTTGTAGTCGTCGTCGGCCTCGTGCGACGTCGGCCGTGGAATCTGCACGACGATCCGCTTCGCGGGGTCAGCAGTCATCAGGCTCCAGTCATCAGTCAGTGCACGACGGTGGGCGGAGCCGAGTCGGCCAGCACACGGGTGATCATCGCCTCGAGGCGGGCTTTGTCAATCGAAAAGGGACCGGCGACGGCCGCGCCGAGCGTCATCTCGATCGCAATCAGGACGCCGCCTTCGAACGGATTGACGATCCAGCTGAATCCGCGCAGCCCGGCGACGCGGTTGCCCTGGCCCGGGTTCTTCGTCTCGTCCATCGCGTGCAGCATGCCCTCGAGCACCGCGCGCACGTCCCCGTCTTCCCATGCGTCCACGTCGCGCGCGGCCGTGTGAATCTCCTTCGTCGTCGCGACGTCGGTGCCGCGGATCCAGATGTCGACCGAGATCGTCACGCGAGCTCCTTCTCGAGCGCCGCGCGATCGGTGACCGGCGCGTGGCACGTGAAGTCGCGGCAGACATACGCCGCGGCCTGCCCGCCAACGGGTTTCATCGCGGCCACGAACGGCAACTTGGCCGCGAGCGCGCCCTGGGTCGCCGGATCGAGATTGAGCGCGATCGCGAACGGATGATAGCGTTCACGCAATTCCCGTCCCGCCCATCCCGCCTCTCCCGCCCGTCCTGCCTCACCCACCACGATCACCTGCCGCAATCCCGCCGTATACGCCGCCAATGCCGCCGCCATCATCGGGACCGCGCGTCCAATCTGCTCGAGCCGCGTTCCGTAGTGGCGCAGCGTCTTCTCGATCTGATTCGTCCACGTGTCGTTCTGGATCAGGTGCGTCAGCGTCAGCAGGTTCATCACCGACACGGAGCTCGCCGCAGGTTCGGCGCCGTCGTAGTCTTCCTTCATCCGCAGCAGGACGTTCCGGTCGCGGCCCGTCGTGCTGAACCAGCCGCCGTCGACCTCGTCCCAGAACAGCTCGTTCTGCCGGTTCTGCAGCCGCTCGGCCCATTCGAGCCAGCGGAGATCGGGGTCGGCCTGGAACAGCTCGAGCAGCCCATATATAAGGTAGGCGTAGTCCTCGGCATAGCCGTCGATGCTCGCCTCGCCGCGGCGGTACCGGCGCAGCAACGTCGACGTCTCGGGGTTCCACATCCGGTCGTGCAGGAAATTCGCCGCACGGCGCGCGGCGTGCAGGTACGGCGTGCCGTTCGCGACGACGCGCGACGCCCGGGCGAACGCGGCGATCATCAGGCCGTTCCACGCCGTGAGGACTTTGTCGTCGAGATGCGGCCGCGGACGCGATCCCCTGGCTTCGAACATCTTCAGCCTCGCGGCCGACAGCATCTGCTGGATCTCGCCGGGCGACTTGCTGCCCTCGCGCGCGAGCTGCTCGATGGACTGCGGCATATAGAGGATGTTCTTGCCGGTGAACTCGCCTTGCGGGTCTGCCGGTGCGTTGCCGTTCTGCTCGACGCCGAACCGTCCTTTCACCACACGCGCACTGTCTGCGCCGAGGAGGTCGTCGATCTCATGCGCGGTCCACAGATAGAACGCGCCTTCCATCGGGTGCGGATGCGGCTCGCCGGCGTGTTCCGGCGGAATGCTGTCGGCGTCTTCGGCGGAATAAAACCCGCCCGCCTCGTCGGTCATCTCGCGGACGACGTACTGCAGCGTGTCTTCGGCGACGTCCGCGTAGAACGGATCGCCGGAGGCCTGCGACGCCTCGAGCAGCGCGACGACCAGCTGCGCCTGGTCGTAGAGCATCTTCTCGAAGTGCGGCACGCGCCACTGCTCGTCGACCGAGTAGCGATGAAAGCCGCCGCCGATGTGATCGCGCATGCCGCCGAACGCCATCGCCCGCAGCGTGACGAGCGCCATATCGCGGGGATCGTCGTTCACGTTCACCGAGTTCATGCGGTTCAGCGCCCAGTATCGCAACAGGAACAGCAGCTCGCTCGGCCGCGGGAACTTCGGCGCGCCGCCGAACCCGCCGTTGACGTGATCGAAGAGGTTTCTGAATTCGGACGTGATGCGATCGAGCGCGGCCGCGCCGGGCACGCCCGCCGTCGCCGCGCCGGCACGCTCCACACCGCGAAGCTGATTCGTCAGCGACTCCGCCGACTGCTGCACCTTCTGCGGCTCGCTCTGCCACACGCGCGCGATCTCGCCGAGGATGTCGACGAACCCGGGCCGTCCCCATCGTCCCGTCGGCGGAAAGTACGTGCCGCCGTAGAACGGCTTCAGATCCGGCGTGAGCCACACGCTCATCGGCCATCCGCCGGATCCCGTCGTCGCCTGCACGAACGTCATGTAGACGCGGTCGACGTCGGGC
This sequence comes from Vicinamibacterales bacterium, assembly GCA_035571855.1. Lineage (GTDB taxonomy): Bacteria > Acidobacteriota > Vicinamibacteria > Vicinamibacterales > CAVVIG01 > DATNBT01. The sequence goes on along the minus strand of DATNBT010000576.1, from coordinate 3,064 downwards.
CGTTCCTCGCGATCGAGCTTGATCGGCACGAACGACGCGTTGAGGACGGCGGCGACGTCGGCGTTCTCGAACGACTCGTGCGCCATCACGTGGCACCAGTGGCACGTCGAGTAGCCGATCGACAGAAAGATCGGTTTGTTTTCCGTCCGCGCTTTATTGAAAGCGTCGTCGCCCCACGGATACCAGTCGACGGGGTTCGACGCGTGCTGAAGCAGGTAGGGGCTGTGCTCTCCCGAGAGTCGATTCACCAATTGATTATGACGTAGAATCGCGCCATGTCCGATTCGGCCGTGCTCTCGGGACGCCGCATTGCCATCCTCGTCGAAAACGATTTCGAAGACAGCGAACTGACCGGACCGCGCGACGCGCTGAGAGCCGCGGGCGCCACGGTCGTGATCGTCGGACCGACGGCGAACGCCGAGTTCAAAGGCAAGAAGCTCGGCACGGTCATCACGTCGGAGCTCGCGGCCGGCGCAGCGAAGTCCAAAGACTTCGACGCCGTCGTCATTCCCGGGGGCTACGCGCCGGACAAGATGCGGATGCGTCACGCGATGGTCGACTTCACGCGCGAGATGTTCGAAGCCGGCAAACCCGTCGCCGCGATCTGCCACGCCGCGTCGATGCTCATCTCGGCGAACGCCGTCAAAGGCAAGACGCTCACCTGCTGGCCGTCGGTCGCGATCGACGTGAAGAACGCGGGCGGCATGTACGTCGACAAGCCCGTCGTCGAAGACGGCAACCTCATCACGTCGCGCAAGCCCGACGACATCCCGTTCTTCAACGACGCGATCATCCGCGCGCTCAAATGAACCCGACAGACGACTCCAAGCCGCCCGTCAAGCCGATCACGCCGCTCCAGACGGAATTGCTCCGCCTGAAGGCTGACGCTGCGAACGAAAAGATCTTCTGCGACCGCTGCGGCGGCGAGGTCTATCGCATGCACGCCGTCTGGCGCTGCTCGAAGTGCGGGTACAAATCCGACTGCTGCGGATGGTAACGATCGACTCGCGGATCAATCCGGCAGACCCCGCCTTCCTCACCAACCGCGAGCGGATGCAGGAGCTCGTGCATCAGCTCACGGATCGCGTCACCGCCGCGCGGCAGGGCGGCGGACCGAAGTATCTCCAGCGCCATCGCGAACAGGGCAAGCTGCCGGTCCGCGAGCGCATCGACCTGCTCGTCGATCGCGGATCGCCGTTTCTCGAGCTCTCGCCGCTCGCCGCCTTCGACATGTACGACAACGAAGCGCCGGGCGCGGGCATCGTCACCGGCGTCGGCCGTGTGTCGGGACGCGAGGTGCTGATCGTCGCCAACGACGCGACCGTGAAGGGCGGCACCTATTACCCGATCACGGTGAAGAAGCACCTGCGCGCGCAGCAGGTCGCGATCGACAACCGCCTGCCCTGCGTCTACCTCGTCGATTCCGGCGGCGCGTTTCTGCCGATGCAGGCCGACGTATTCCCCGACCGCGAGCATTTCGGCCGCATCTTCTTCAACCAGGCGCGCATGTCCGCCGAGAAGATCCCGCAGATCGCCGTCGTCATGGGATCGTGCACCGCCGGCGGCGCGTACGTCCCGGCGATGTCCGACGAGACGATCATCGTCAACGGCACCGGCACGATCTTCCTCGGCGGGCCGCCCCTCGTGAAGGCCGCGACGGGCGAAGAAGTGACGGCCGAGGATCTCGGCGGCGCCGACGTTCACACGCGCTTGTCCGGCGTCGCAGATTACTTCGCCGAAGACGACGCGCATGCGCTGCAGCAGTGCCGGACCATCGTGTCGACGCTGCACACGGCCAAGCATCTGCCGGCCGACATCACGAGGACGGAGGAGCCGAAGTACGACCCGGCGGAGCTGTACGGCATCGTCAACGCCGACATCCGCAAGCCGTACGACGTCCGCGAGATCATCGCGCGCGTCGTCGACGGCTCGCGCTTCGACGAGTTCAAGGAACGCTACGGCGACACGCTCGTCACCGGCTTCGCGCGCCTGCATGGCTTCCTCGTCGGCGTCATCGCGAACAACGGCGTGCTGTTTTCCGAATCCGCGCTCAAGGCGACGCACTTCATCGAGCTCTGCAACATGCGCGGCGTACCGCTTATCTTTCTCCAGAACATCACGGGCTTCATCGTCGGCCGGCAGTACGAGCGCGCGGGCATCGCGAAGGACGGCGCGAAACTGGTGCACGCGGTGGCCAACTCCGTCGTCCCGAAGTTCACGGTCGTCATCGGCGGATCCTTCGGCGCCGGCAACTACGGCATGTGCGGCCGCGCCTACGATCCGCGGATGCTGTGGATGTGGCCCAACGCGCGCATCTCGGTGATGGGCGGCGAGCAGGCGGCAGGCGTGCTGACGGCGGTCAAGCGCGACCAGGCCGCGCGTGGCGGCGGCTCGCTGTCTCCGCAGGAGGAAGCCGCGATTCGCGATCCGATCCTCGCGCAGTACGAGCACGAAGGATCGCCGTACTACTCCACGGCCCGCCTGTGGGACGACGGCGTGATCGATCCGGTGGAGACACGATCGATGCTCGCGCTGGGACTGTCGGCCGCGTACAACGCCCCCATACCCGACGCCAGGTTCGGCGTGTTTCGTATGTAACGGCGGACCCGAAGGTCTGCACGACACCTTATGAACCTTCTGCTCACACGTCGCGACGGTCCGGTCGAATACGTCACGCTCAACCGGCCCGACGTGCGCAACGCGTTCAACGCCGGGATGATTGCGGAGCTGACGGCGTGGGCCGCCGCGCGGTCGGCGTCGCCGGACGGCGTCCGCGCCGTCGTGATCGGCGGCGCGGGCAAGTCGTTCTGCGCGGGCGCCGACGCGGCATGGCTGAAGAGCGTCGCGCAGTATTCGGAAATCGAGAACGTCCGCGACGCGACGCTGGCGTCGCAGATGTTCCGCGCGCTCGACGAACTGCCGGTGCCGGTGATCGGCCGCGTGCAGGGCGCGGCGATCGGCGGAGGCGCGGGCCTCGTCGCGGTCTGCGACATCGTGGTCGCCGCCGAAGACGCGGTGTTCGGATTCACCGAGGTGAAGCTCGGCATCGTTCCCGCCGTGATCT
>DATNBT010000575.1:0-6657 GCA_035571855.1 Vicinamibacterales bacterium | reverse complement strand
CGGGGCTCTTCCAGCGCGGCGGACGCGAATCGTCCGGAAAGTGAATGACGTCCAAATTAGTCACCAGTCATCAGTCATCAGTCATCAGTCGGCAGTCATCAGTCATCAGTCATCAGTCGGCAGTCATCAGTCATCGGTCATCAGTCGCCAGCCCAGCCTCAATCGACTGAAGACTTGAGGCTGATGACTGATGACAGATGACTACGTGTCGATCACGAGACCATCATAGGACAGTTCGACACCAGGCGGCAGCGTCGCCGACGTCCCGGCATGACCGAGATCGTGCGTGATGTGCGTGAAGTACGCGCGCGTGGCGCCGATGCGCGCGACGGCGTCGAGGGCCTGGTCGATGTTGAAGTGCGTCGAATGCGGACGCCGGCGCAGCGCGTCGATGACGACCGTCGTGACGCCGTCGAGCAGCGGCCACGACGTCTCGGGAATCGTGCTCACGTCGGTCAGGTACGCAAACGATCCGACGCGATACCCGAGCACCGGCAGGATGCCGTGCAGCAGCGGCACCGGCACGATGCGCGCGCCGCCGAGCGTAAACGGCGCGTCGACGGCGGTCAGCGTCACCTGCGGCAGCCCGCCGCCCTGCTGCTTCGGCGGCTTGAACACGTAGTCGAACATCCGGCGCAGATCGTTCAGCGTGTCCTCGCTGCCGTAGCACGGCATCGCCATCTGCTGGATCTGGCTGAACCGGCGGATGTCGTCGAAGCCGGTGATGTGATCCGCATGGGCGTGCGTGAACAGCACGGCGTCGACCCGCGTCACGTGGTTCGCCAGACACTGCTGACGGAGGTCGGGCGTGGTATCGACCAGGACAAAACGCGGTTCGCGGTTCGAGGTTCGCGGTTCCAGATCGATCAGAATCGACGGCCGCGTCCGCTTGTCTTTCGGATCCGTTGACGTGCAGACGGCGCAGTCGCACGCGATGAACGGCACGCCGTGCGACGTGCCGCTGCCGAGGACGGTGATCTTCAAGGAATGATGATGCGCGGTTCGTCCGGCTTGTCCGCCGTGCCGCCGATCTCGACGTACCGCATGCGCAGCTCGTAGAGGATCTGCTCCATCACCTGCCGTTCCTCGGCCGTCAGGTTGCCGCGCGTCTTCTCTTCGAGCAGCGCGAGGATGTCGATCATCTGCTTCGCGGCTTCGATATTCGGCTCGAGCGGCTGCCCTGTCGCGGGATCAGGGATGTCGCCGAGGTGGATGGCCGCCGTGGTGGCGAGTGAGATGACGAATGCCGTGAAGGACAGTTCGGGCATCTGGTAACTTTACCAAATGCACGAGTTCGCCCGCCTGGTTCAGATTATGGCCACGCTGCGCTCGCCCGACGGCTGTCCCTGGGACCGCGCGCAGACGATCGACTCGCTGAAGCCGTTCGTGCTCGAGGAGACCTACGAAGTGCTCGAGGCGATCGACCGCCACGACCACGCAGCGCTCTGCGAGGAGCTCGGGGACTTCCTGTTCGAGGCGGTCTTCCTGGCGCAATTGGAGTCCGAGGCCGGCCACTTCACCATCGAGGATTCCCTGAAGAGCATCGCCGACAAACTCGTCCGGCGGCATCCGCACGTCTTCGCGCGCGATGAAAGCACGGCCGGCATCGATACGCCGGACAAAGTCGTCACGCGATGGGAGGAGATCAAAGCGCAGGAGCGCGCCGCCGCCAACGCGACGGCCGGCGTCCGCGCCCCTAAAAAGGGCGCGCTCCTCAGCGGTCTCCCGGCCGCCCTGCCCGCGCTGCTGCGGGCGTACGAGATCGGCATCCGCGCGAAGTCGGTCGGCTTCGACTGGGAGAGAGTCGACGACGTCCTCGACAAGATCCAGGAAGAGGTCGACGAGCTGCGCGAGGTCGTATCCCAGAGCCTCTCCCAGAGTAGAGCGACCCCTTCAGGGTCGCGAGAACGGATGGAAGAAGAGATGGGAGATCTCCTCTTCACACTCGCGCACCTCTCGCGTCAGCTTGGCATCGAACCCGAAACCGCGCTGCGCAAAGCGAACGACAAATTCACCAAGCGTTTCGAGACGATGGAGTCGGCCGTCGACGCGTCGGGCCGGAAGATGTCGGAGATGACGCTCGACGAATTAGAAGTCCAATGGCAAATGGCGAAGGCGCAGTGCGTTGGTGATGACCGACAGTGAACTCAGCGTCATCGCCGCGCTTGCCCAGATGGGGCTGATCAGCCATCCGGTGAACGGATAGAGGACGCCGGCCGCGACCGGGACGCCGATCGCGTTGTAGACGAACGCGAGAAACAGGTTCTGCCGGATGTTCGCCAGCGTGGCGCGGGACAGCCTGCGCGCGCGGACGATGCCGCGCAGATCGCCGCGGACGAGCGTGATGCCGGCGCTCTCCATCGCCACGTCCGCGCCGGTGCCCATCGCGATGCCGACGTTCGCCTTCGCAAGCGCCGGCGCGTCGTTGACGCCGTCGCCGGCCATCGCGACGAGCCGGCCCTGCTTCTGCAAGTCCTCGACGACCTTCTGCTTGTCCGCCGGCAGCACTTCCGCGCGGACATCGTCGATGCCGAGCTGCGACGCGATCGCGTGCGCGGTCGCTCGATTGTCGCCGGTCAGCATCACGATGCGCAGGCCTTCAGCCCTCAGCGCAGCCACCGCCTCCGGCGTCGTCGGCCGAATCGCATCGGCGACCGCGATGACTCCCGCGGGCGTGCCGTCGACTGTGACGAGAAGTCCACCCGCCGGCGCGGCGCCGACCTCGACCGCGCGTCCGTCGACCACTCCGCTCACGCCCTTTCCCGCCGTGGAAATGAAGCGCGACACCTGCGGCACGTCGATGTGCCGTTCGTTCGCCGCAGCGACGATCGCCGACGCCAGCGGATGCGCGCTGCCCCGCTCGACGGCGGCGGCAAGTCGAAGGACGTCGGCGTCGGAAAATCCGGCGCGCGGCTCGATAGACACCACGCGCGGCTTCCCTTCCGTCAGCGTGCCTGTCTTGTCGACGATCAGGACGTCGACGCGGCCGAGCTGTTCGAGCGCTTCCGCGTTTCTGATCAGCACCCCGGCGTGGGCGCCGCGGCCCGTGCCGACCATGACGGCCATCGGCGTCGCGAGACCGAGCGCGCACGGGCACGCGATGATCAGCACCGCGACGGCCGCGACGAGCGCATGGGCGACGCGCGGCTCCGGTCCCCAGACCACCCAGGCGGCGAACGCGAGCACGGCCGCCACGACGACAGCGGGAACGAAATAGCCGGCAATCCGGTCGGCGAGCCGCTGAATCGGCGCGCGCGTCCGCTGCGCCTCCGCAACCATCTTTACTATCTGCGCGAGCAGCGTCTCGCGTCCCACCCGCTCCGCACGCATCGTGAACGTGCCGTTGGCCGCGAGCGTCGCGCCGATCACGTTGTCGCCCGCCGTCCGCGTCACCGGCATCGACTCGCCCGTGACCATCGACTCGTCGATCGCCGCTTCGCCGTCGACGACGACGCCGTCGACGGGCACTTTCTCTCCCGGCCGCACGCGCAGGATCTCGCCGCGCATGACCGTGTCGAGCGGCACGTCCTGTTCGCGTCCGCCGCGGATGACGCGCGCGGTCTTCGGCGCGAGGCCGAGGAGCTGGCGAATCGCCGCGCCCGTGCGATGCCGCGCGCGCAGCTCCAGCACCTGCCCGAGCAGCACGAGGACGATGATCACGTCCGCGGTGTCGAAGTACGTGTCGGCGAAGATGCCGCCGGGGAAGGCCGTCGCGATCGCGCTCGCGATGAACGCCGCACCGGTGCCGATGCCGATGAGCGTGAACATGTTCGGGCTCGCGTTGACGAACGACGCCCACATGCGCTCGAAGAAAGGCCGGCCGCACCAGAGGACGACGGGAATCGAGAGCATCGCTTCGATCCAGTTCAACGGGCCCGGCCCGATGCGGCGCATCACCCCCATCCCCGTCACCATGTCCGCCATCGTCAGCACGAACACGGGCGCGGTGAACACGAGGCCGATCCAGAAGCGCCGCGTCATGTCGACGAGTTCCGGGTTCGGCTTGTCGAGATCGGCGGCGGAAATGTCGTCGACCATCGGCTCGAGCGCCATGCCGCACACCGGACACGCGCCCGGCTTGTCGGACACCACCTCCGGATCCATCGGACAGGTCCAGCGGGTCGCGACAGAGGTCGGAGGTCGGAGGCCGGAGGTCTGGGGGCCGGGGGATGATCGTTTCAAGCCGCCGATGTGAAGCACCGGCGCCGCAGGCATTGGCTCACGCGCACCCGAGAGATATTTTTCGGGATCGGCTGAGAACTTCGCGGCGCAGCCTTTCGAGCAGAAGTAGTACGCCGTGCCGGCGTGATCGACGCGGCCGGCGGCGCGCTCGGGATCGACCATCATCCCGCACACGGGATCGAGCACGCGGTCGGCCACGCGCTTACTTCAGGAGTTCCGCGGCGGTCGTGAACCGCGGTTCGATGTCGACGGGAATCGACGTCATGCGATCGAGCGCCTTCTGCACGACGGGCCGGACGACGCCGAGGCGATCGCGAAGCTCGATCGCTTTCGCGTAGCTGCCCTCGGCCTGAATCGTCATGATGTCGTGCGTGAGGCCGCGCACGCCGGCCTTCACCTTCGCGAGATCGACCGTGAACGTCCCGTCGGGCTTGCTGACGAACCCGCCGGCGTCGAGCAAATAGTTGAACTGCACCGCGACGCCGCGGCCGTGCGCTTCGGCGACGCCGAAGCGAATCGAACGGAACGCGGAGGCGAGGTACGTCGTGTAGAGCGTGCTCTCGAGCGACTTCGGCATCACGCCCTTGTCGATCATGTGCTGAATCGCGAACAGCCCGGAGATGTCGGCCTTCGCTTCCTCGAGATAGCCGTAGGCTTCCTTGATCTCCTGCCGCACCGTCGTCTTCCGGCCGTTGACGGTGATGTTCTGCGGCCCCAGGCCGTGCATCAGCTCGTGGACGAGAATCTGCGCGAAGAACGCGTCGAACGCGACGTTCTTCTGATCGGCGGCCGACAGGACGACCTTCGAGATCGGCACGAGCGTCTTCGCAAACTTGGCGTCCTGCACGTTCTTCAGCATCACGCGCTTCGCGCCCTTTTCCTGGACGACGCGCTCGTCGTTCGGCAGGTTGAACGCCGCGGTCTGGACGCCGCGGTTCGCGTCGCCTGCCGCGTACACTTCGTTCACGACGACGATGGGCGCGAGGCCGCCGAGTTTCGGGTTGCGGTACTTCGGATCGATCGGCAGGTTGTTCTCGATGTCCTGCAGCTCGCCGGCGAACTTCCGGAGCTTCGCCGACTCCTCCTCGTCCTGCAGGGTGATGAACGACTCGAACGCGGCCTTGAAGTTGAAGTACTCGTCCTCGTAGACCTCGTACGGCCCGATCGTCGGCTCGACGGCGCCTTTGAGCTCCATCCAGGCGACGTCGCTGTCGTAGTAGTCGTTGGAGAGGAACGCGGCCGCGCGCTTCGACAGGAAGGTCTTCAGCGTCGGCTCGGTCGCGAGGGTCGCCGCCTCGCGCAGCAGGGCTGCGGCGTGCGTCAGCTCCTCCCGATACTCGACGCTGTACGGCACCGGTGCGAACGTGTTGCCGTTCCGGTGGATGACGGTGAAGAAACTCGTCGCCTGCGCGCGCTGCGCCTCCGGCAGCGACTTGATCCACGTATCGAGCTCCGCCTTCGTCGCGCCTTCCGGATAGTAGTTGGCGGCGGCCGGCTTCTCCGGCGCGCCGGGAATGAACGCCTTGTTGTGATCGAGCCGATCCCAGGGGCCTTTGTTGAGCAGGAAGTAATGCAGCCGCGCGCGCCCGGTCGCCGAGTCGTCGCGCGCGAGATCGATCATCATCGCCTCGTTGCCCACCCAGACCTGCCGCAGGAACAGCGCGTCCATGATCTTCGACGCTTCGACGAGCTTCGCGAGCACCTTGCGATCGCTCGGCGCGATTTTCGTCAGATCGACTTTGATATCCGTCGGCGCGAAGCGCGCGGTCATCTGCTGCAGTCGCGTGGCTTCCGACACTGTGCCCCCCTGAGCCATGGCGATGACGCCCGACACCGCGACGAATGCCAGCGCACACTTCATCTTCGGCATACGTTCATCTTATTCGACCTTCCTTCTTCACGATGGCACGAAGGTGAACGAAGGACACGAAGTACAAGATGTACTCGTGACCTCCGTATTCATCGTGCCTTCGTGATGAAAGACGGCGCGAACTAATGAACGCCGCGAGACATCTGGAGGGCGGCGGGATCGGCGCCGAGGCGGCGAATCGCGGTCTCCCACATCTGCTCCGGCGGGATCGAGAAGATCAACTCGGCGCTGACTTCGCTGAGCAGCCACGCCGACGCCTGCAGCTCGGCTTCGAGCTGCCCGGGACCCCATCCTGAATATCCGATGATCAGCCGCGTGCGCGGCGGCGGGTTCGGTTCGAGCAGGCGGCTGAGTCGCTGCGGCGACGTCGAGAGGTAGAGGCCGTCGCAGATGTAGCCGCGATCCTCCGGATCCCGCTGCTCGCCGACGAGCATCCAGCTCGTCTGCGGCTCCACGGGACCGCCGATCCAGATCTCGAGCTCCCGCTCGGTCTCCACCGGCGGATCGAGATTGACGATCACGCGTCCCATCGTCACCAGCGGGCGGTTGACGACGAGGCCGAAGGCGCCTTCTTCGTTGTGCTTGCAGAGCAGGACGACGGTCCG
>DATNBT010000574.1:0-4692 GCA_035571855.1 Vicinamibacterales bacterium | reverse complement strand
TCCCGGGCCAGCCCCAGCATGACTTCAGAGTCCACGAGATTCTTGGGACAGCCGAGCGATACAAGACCAATCTTCATTGATGGAAGTCTATAATTGTCGCATGAGCAGGCGGTTTGCCGTAACTCTGGCGCTCGTGGCGCTCCTGGCCGCGCCGGCATTCGCCGACACGACGAGCGCGCTGCTCCAGCGCTTCTTCGCGGTCGACGCGCAGCCGCTCGTCAGTTACCGCGCGTTCCGTCACATGGTCGCCTCGACGCGCGGCGGCAAGATGTCCGCGTCGCTCGACGCGTGGACGTCGCTCGACCCGCAGCGCGGGTTCACCTACGAGATCACGAAATCGGAGGGGTCGGGCGTCATCGTCAAGCACGTGCTCGTGAAAGCGCTCGAAGCCGAGCAGGACGCCGTGCAGTCCGTCGCCAGCAAGTCGCAGTCCGCGTTGACGCCGGCCAACTACGAATTCCTCGACATGATGCCCGAGGGCCGCAACCTCATGCGCGTCAACGTCAAGCCGCGCCGCAATCAGGTCATGCTCATCAACGGCCACCTGGTGATCGAATCCGATTCCGCGGATCTCGTGCGCGTGGAAGGCGAGCTCTCGAAGCGGCCGTCCTTCTGGACGCGCCGCGTGCACGTCGTTCGCGAATACGACCGCATCTCCGGCGTGCACGTCCCCATCAGCATGAAGTCCACCGCCGACGTCCTCATCGTCGGCCAGTCGACGTTCTCGATGGATTACACGTACGCCGAGATCAACGGAAAAAAGATCGACTAGAGCGGCCCTCTCAGGGCCGCGGGCGGTCTACGGATACAACCGGTACAACATGCGCGGGTACGGAATCGTCTCCCGCACGTGCTCGAGCTTGCAGATCCACGCGACGACTCTCTCGATCCCCATGCCAAATCCGCCGTGCGGGACGGTTCCGTAGCGGCGCAGATCCAGATACCACTCGAACGCGTCCTGCGGCAGGTTGTGCTCCTTGATCCGCGAGAGCAGCAGATCGAGATCCGCGAGACGCTCGCCGCCGCCGATGATCTCGCCGTACCCTTCCGGCGCGAGCACGTCGACGCCGAGCGCGAGGTCGGCCCGCTGCGGATCCGGCTTCATGTAGAAGGCCTTGATCGCGGCCGGGTAGCGGTGCACCATCACCGGCCGGTCGTACTGTTCCGAGAGCGTCGTCTCGTCGGGCCCGCCGAAGTCGCCGCCCCATTCAATCGGCAGGCCTTTGGACTGCAGCGTCTTCACCGCGTCGTCGTACGACATCCTCGGGAACGGCTTCTGCACCGACTCGAGCTTCGAGAGGTCGCGCTCGAGCACCGTCAGCTCGTGCCGCCGCTTGTCGAGCACGCGGCCGACGATCGACACGACGAGATCCTCGGCGAGGTTCATCACGTCGTCGAGATCGGCGTACGCCATCTCGGGCTCGACCATCCAGAACTCGGTGAGGTGGCGCCGCGTCTTCGACTTCTCGGCGCGGAACGTCGGGCCGAAGCAGTACACGCGGCCGAGCGCCATCGCGTTCGCCTCGTTGTACAGCTGTCCGCTCTGCGTCAGGTACGCGGTCTGCTCGTCGAAGTACTGCGCGGGAAACAGCGTCGTCGTGCCTTCGCACGCCGCCGGCGTGAAGATCGGCGTGTCGGCGAGGATGAAGCCGCGGTCGTTGAAGAAGTCGCGGACCGCGTTGATGATCTCGTGCCGCACGCGGAGAATCGCCTGCTGCCGTTCGGTGCGGATCCAGAGATGACGCCGGTCCAGCAGGTAGTCGACGCCGTGCTCCTTCGGCGTGATGGGGTAGTCGTGCGCCGGCGCGACGACCTCGAGCGACTTGACGTCGATCTCGTACCCGCCCTTCGCGCGCGCGTCCGCGCGCGCCGTGCCGGTGACGACGACGCTGCTTTCCTGAGAGAGATGATCGGCCATCTTGAACGCGTCGTCTCCGACGGCCGCCTTCGACATCACCGCCTGGATGAATCCCGAGCCGTCGCGGACGGTGAGGAAGTGGATCTTTCCGCTCGAACGGCGGTTGTGCAGCCAGCCTTTGATGGTGACGTCTTCGCCGGTGTGCTTCCCGATGTCTTCGATATACACGTGCATGCGTCAGTCCTTCATGAGCACTTCGAGGCGCCGGCGCGCGTCGCGCGCCTTCGCGAGCACGTCCTTCGTCGCGCCGCGCGGCGAGAGCTCGAAGGTCAACGCGCCATCGTAGCCGACTTTCCGCAGCGTCGTCAGCGCCGACGGCCAGTCGACGGCGCCGTCGAACGGCGGGAGGTGGTCGTCGCCGCGGCCGCGGTTGTCGTGAACGTCGACGGCGATGAGATGGCCCGACACCGTCTCGACGGCATCCGCGACGTCGCCTTCCAGCCGCGCGTGGCCGGCGTCCAGGCAGATCCCGACCTGATCGTGCCCGATGTCTTCGTCGAGCAGCTGCGCGAGCGAGGCGGCGCGCGAGAGGTCGTTGGGAATTACTTCCACGGCGATTGCCACGCCGAGCGGCTCGGCGAGCGCCGCCAGCGCGTCGATGCTGCGGCGGGCCGCGTCGCGGTTGGTGCCGCCCGTGACGCCTTCGGACTTCGGACGTCCGAGATGGATCGTGAACGTGCGAAAGGGAATCCTCCGCGCGATGTGGAGCGCCTTCCCGGCTTCAGCGAGCGCCGTTTCCCGCTCGCCGTGATCCGCGCTCGCGAGCGAGGTCTCCGTGATCGGCGCGTGGACGGACGTCAGCTCGAGCCGCGCCTCCGCGAGCCACTGCTGCACGTCGGCGATGACCGAAGCGTTGTGGTAATCGACGTGCATTCTCGACGCGTAGAGCTCCACGGCCGTGAACCCATGCGCCGAGATCTCCAGCAGTTGGTCGCGCACGAGCCGGCGTTGGCGGTAGAGGAACGTGGAGACGGAGAAAACCACAGGTTCAGCGTTCAGGGTTCATCGTTCAGCTGAGTTCGTCGATGTGCGTGGTGAGGATCTCCCGCAGTCTGGAAAAGCGCGCGTACCTGGCGAAGTTGTCCCGCGCGTATTTCAGCGTCCTCGGGATGTACTGAATGTAGATCGGGTTGCCGCGCGCGGCCGCCTGATAGCCGAACGTGCCGAGCGCCTTCAGGTTGCGCTGCAGCGCCATGAGATCGAACCGGCGGCGGAATTCCACGCCGTCGGCGATCCCTCTGAGCGCGAGGAAGTACGCGATGAAGCCGTCGAGCTCCTGTTCCGTGATGTCGACGTACGAGTCGCGCAGGAGCGACGCGAGATCGTAGGTGTCGGGCCCCATGCGCGCGTCCTGGAAGTCGATGACGTAGAGGCCGCCGCGATGCACCATCAGATTGCGGCTGTGGTAATCGCGATGGCAGAGCACGCGCGGTTCGCCGGCGAGCTCCTCGACGAGGACGGCCCATTCGCGCGCGAGCGCGCCGCGCTCGGCCGCCGACAGCACGACGCCGCGATAGCCCTCGACGAAGTGCTTGACGAAGAAGTCCATCTCCCACGTCAGCTTCTCGACGTCGAAGGCCAGCGTCGACGGCAGGTCCGAGGGGGTCAGCAGCTCCTGTCCGCGCCTCTGGAGCACGTCGATGAACGCGACCGCCTGGCGGTAGAGCGCTTCGTGCTCGGACAGTGTCCCCGCGCCGAGATGCGACTGCAGCGTGACGTCGCCGAGATCCTCGAGCGCGACGATGCCGAGCGCGTCGGCGCTGCCGAGAATCCCCGGCACCGGCAGCGGCATCCGCGTGAGCAGCCGCGCGACCGAGGCGAACGGGAGCGCCGGAAAGTCGATGGCGCCCTCGTGCAGCGCGAGCACGATCGACGGACCGTCGGCGGGAATGACCCGGAAGTACCGGCGGGTGGAGGCGTCGCCGGTCAGCGCGACGACTTTGCTCTGGCGCGCGGCGAGCCCGCTGTCGCGGAGGTACTGATCGATGCGTGCCTTGTCGTTGTCCGCCACGTGAGTTCCGAGAATAGTACTTTATGATGAAGGCTGTGAAGTGGCTCTGCGCGGCCGCGATCGCGCTCGCCGCCGCCATCGCAGCTCAGGCACAGTTCGCCGATTCGTTCGTCGCCTCGCGCGACGTGCCGGCCATCGCCTACTCGACGGCGCCGACGGCCGATCGCGTCGACGCGCTCAACGCGCGCCTGCGCGAGGGCAAGGCCTCTCTGAAGTTCAACGACGGCAACGGCTATCTCGCCGCCGTTCTCGCCGCGCTCGACGTTCCCGTCGAGTCGCAGGTCACGACGTTCGGCAAGAACAGCTTTCAGGCCGACTTCATCGATCTGAAGAATCCGCGCGCGCTGTACTTCAACGACGCGGTGGCGGTGGGGTGGGAGCGAGGGGCGGACCTCCTCGAGGTCGCGGCGCAGGATCCGAAACAGGGCGGCGTCTTCTACACGATCGAGCAGAAGCCGAACGCGAAGCCGCAGTTCACGCGCAACGACAACTGCCTCGCCTGTCATCTGTCGTGGGACACGCTGGGCGTCCCCGGCTTCTTTCAGATGAGCACGCTGACGGTGCCCGACGATCCGCACTCGTACGCGTCGGGATTCCCGAGCGACGACCGGCGCAACTTCGACGAGCGCTGGGGCGGGTGGTACGTCACCGGCGACATCGGCAACCTTATTCATATGGGGAACGTGCCCATATCGAATACGACCACGCCGGCAAGAGCGATGGCGCGCCCGCTCAAATCGCTCGACGAGAAGTTCGACACGAA
>DATNBT010000573.1:0-4870 GCA_035571855.1 Vicinamibacterales bacterium | reverse complement strand
ATGTGCGGCCCGCGGTGTCGCGAGCAGCAGCGGAATCGTGAGGAGAGCGGCAGAAGCCGCGGTAATCCGTCGCCAGGAGAGCATGAGGGCCTCGGACTGTGCCGTAGAGCAACTCTTGCGCCGGATTTCCGAAAAGTCAGTTGTCGGTGTTTAACTCACAGACCCGCGAGATGTTAAGCAGCAATGTGTAGGCCAGACGCGTACGACTCACGTGTTCGATTTCAGCGCGCGAACTCTGCAAGAGAAGCGTGAAGATCGCGGCGACGCCGTTGTCGTCCTATGACTTACGCGATGCTGTGCCGTTTCTGAACGCCGCGTGCGATTTGCGTGCAAGTATCAATCGAGCACTGGGTCATCGAGCGACATCCGGCAGTGCGATCGAGCGCGCCGCGTCTCTGGGACGATACACGTGCGCCGCCATCTTGCAAAATCACATCGACTGCGGCCGCTTCATCGTCCGGTTGAATTCGGCGGATTTGCCTTTCGGAATCGACAGCGACGTCCACCGATCGCCGGCGAGATGCCTGGCGAGGTACACGATCTGGCCGACGTGATAGGCCGTGTGCGTCACGGAGCGGTTCAGCGCTTCGACGACGAGAAACCCTTCGCCTCGAATCGTGATCGTCTTGTTGAGATCGAGCGGCGTCAGCGCGTCGAGCGTCTTCAGCGCCACGGCCCAGCCGTCGTCCCAGAGCCGCATCACGCTCTCGCGTGTCATCGGCCGGCGCCGTTCGAACTCGCCGTCGCGATCGCGATCCGGCTTCTCGCCGTCCGTCGTGAGGAAGTTGGAAAATCGCGATTGGAAATTGCCGGCGATGTGCTGGACGATCATCGCGATGCTGTTCGACTCCGGGCCGAGCAGCGCTTCGAAGTCGACGTCGGTCGGCACCTGCGCCATCGCGCGCTCGCCGAGGCTCTTGTAGAGGCGGAAGTCCTTGACGACGCTGCGGAGGTAGGCGGCATCAATCACGAGATCACCAGAGCACCGGATTATCCAATCACTCGCTTCGCGATGGTCTGCAATTGCAGATTCGACGTGCCTTCGTAGATCTGTCCGATCTTCGCGTCGCGATACAGCTTCTCGACCGGGTAGTCCTTCACGAAGCCGTAGCCGCCGTACAGGTTGATCGCGAGCGACGCGACGCGCTCGGCGACCTCGGACGCGAACAGCTTCGACATCGCGGCTTCGGTGAGGAAGGGCTGTCCCGCGTCGCGGAGTCTCGCGGCGTTATAGACGAGCAAGCGCGCGGCTTCGAGATCCGTGGCCGCGCGGGCGACCTGGTGCTGCACGGCCTGGAACTCGGAAATGGACTGGCCGAACTGCTTCCGCTCCTTTATGTACGCGATGGCGTGATCGAGCGCGCCCTGCGCGAGGCCGACCATCTGCGCGCCGATGCCGATGCGTCCTTCGTTCAGCGTCTCGATGGCGACTTTATAGCCCTTGCCGATCTCGCCGAGGACGTTGCGCCCGGGCACCCTGCAGTCGTCGAAGATCAGCTCGCACGTGCTGCTCGCGCGGATGCCGAGCTTGTCCTCTTTCTTCCCGACCGTCAGCCCGGGCGAATTGCGGTCGACGACGAACGCCGTGATGCCGCGGTACCCGGCCGCGGGATCGACGGTCGCGAAGACGATGAAGACGCCGGCTTCGAGCGCGTTGCTGATCCACAGCTTGCGGCCGGAGAGGATCCAGTTGTCGCCGCGCTCGGACGCGCGCGTCGCGAGCCCGAACGCATCGCTGCCCGCGCCGGCCTCCGACAGCGCGTACGCGCCGACGGTGTTCTTCGCGAGCCGCGGCAGGTAGGCGTGCCGGAGCTCGTCGTTGCCCCAGCACTGCAGCGCGTTGATGACCAGCGTGTTCTGCACGTCGACCAGGACGCCGACCGCCGGATCCACGCGCGACAGCGCCTCGACGGCGAGCACGGAGTGAAAAAACCCGGCGCCGCTGCCGCCGAACTCCTCGGGAATCTCGATGCTCATGACGCCGAGGCCGAACAGCTTCTCGACGAGCGCCGGGGACATCTTCGCGCGCTCGTCCATCTCGCGCACGAGCGGCCGCACCTCGCGGTTGGCGAACTCGTACACGCTGTCGCGGAAGAGGCGTTCGTCTTCGGTCAGGGAAGTCAGCGCGGGTTGTGTCACGGCCGGGCCATGTTAGCGCAACAGCCGCTTGTCCGCCGTAGCGTTTGCGAAGGCGGATAAGATAGGGGGATGAGACGTGCCGTCGCAGTTCTCGTCGCGGCCGTATGCGCCGTCGCGCTGGCGAAGGCGCAGCAATCACAGCAGCAGGACCAGGGCGCGCAGCCGGCCCAGGCGCCTGTCTTCCGGACGGGCATCAACTACGTTCGCGTCGACGTGATTGTCTCGGACAAGAACGGCACGAACGTGGCCAACCTCAAGCAGTCCGACTTCGAAGTTCTCGAGGACGGCAAGCCGCAGGCGATCGAAAACTTCAAGTTCATCAAGCTGGACGGCGGCCTCTCGCAGCAGCTGAGCGAAGAGAAGCCCCGCGAGATCCACACCGACGACGACGAGCAGCAGGAAGCGGCGCGGGACGACGTGCGGTTGTTCGCGATCTTTCTCGACGACTACCACGTGCGCAAGGAGAACAGCCTGCGCGTGCGCGCGCCGCTCGAGCAGTTCGTGCAGACGCAGCTCGGTCCGTCGGACATGATCGGCCTGATGTATCCGCTCGAGTCGGTGCTGAACGTGCGGATGACGCGCAACAAGGACCAGGTGGCGCGCGGCCTCGACAAGTTCCTCGGCCGCAAGTACGACTACACGCCGCTGAACGACGTCGAGCGGCAGTATGCGTATCTGCCGGCGGAGACGCAGGAACAGATTCGCGTGCGCGTCACGCTGTCCGCGATCCAGGGCCTCATCGTCCACATGGGCACGCTCAAGGAAGGGCGCAAGCAGCTCATCGTCATCAGCGAAGGCTGGAGCAACCAGCTGCCGGCCGTCGTGCAGGCGCAGAACCCGACGGTGGGGCAGCCCGGCGTGGCGCTCGGCCCGGGCGGCAACGGCATCATCGATCCGATTGGCGCGGCCGGCCTCAACGGCAGCCAGGTCGACTTCGCGGCGCGCATGGACATGGAGCAGCTGCTGCGCGACGTGTACGACGAGGCGAACAAGAACAACGTCGCGCTCTACATGGTCGACCCCCGCGGGCTCGCCGTCGGCGAGTTCGACGTGAGCGACGGCAACGTCGACCTGCAGACCGATCGCGCGTACTTCAACCAGACGCAGGACACCCTTCGCACGCTGGCCGTCGAAACCGACGGCCGCGCGATCATCAACCGGAACGATCTCGCGGCCGGCATGAAGCAGGTGGTCAGCGACGTCAGCGCGTACTACCTCATCGGGTACAACACGACGCAGAATTCGGCGGACGGCAAGTTCCACGAGATCAAAGTCAGGGTGAAGCGTCCCGGCGCGCAGGTCCGCGCCCGGCGGGGCTACTGGGCGCTGACGCATGAAGAGATGGTCCTGTCCAACGCCGCGCCGAAGCCCGCGGCGCCGGCGCCGGTGGTGCAGGCGCTCAACAACGTCGCCGCGACCGCCGCCTCGTCGCGCGCGCGCGCGATCCGCACCTGGCTCGGCACGTCGCGCGGCGAGAACGGCAAGACGCGCGTGACGTTCGTCTGGGAGCCGATGCCCCGCGCGCCCGGGTCGCCGCCGTTGCCTGAAAGCCAGCAGCCCGCGCGAGTCGCCGTGACCGCCGTCGGCGGCGAAGGCAATCCGTATTTCCGCGGACGCGTGCCGGACGTTGCGCTGGCGTCCAATTCCAGCGCGCCGGCGTCCGCGGCCGGTGGAGGCAGTGCCGCGCGCGGACCGCAGCGCGTCGTCTTCGACGTTCCGCCGGGGACGATGCAGCTCCGGCTGTCGGTCGAAGGGGCCGGATCGGGCGTCATCGATTCGGAGATCCGCGACGTCGCCGTGCCCGATCTGACGAAGACGGAGACAACGCTCAGCACGCCGACCGTGTATCGCGCGCGCACGCCGCGGGAGCTGCAGCAGATGAAAGCGGATCCGCAGGCGGTTCCGGCGACGCTGCGTGAGTTCAGCCGCACCGATCGGGTGTTCGTGCGCGTGCAGGCGTATGGCGCCGGCGGACCGAAGGTTCAGGCGCACCTGCTGAATCGCGCGGGGCAGCCGATGCAGGAGCTGCCGGTGACCGCCGGAGAGTCTGCGTCCTCCGACTCGACCATCGATCTTCCGCTCGCCGGCATCGCGCCTGGTGAATACGTCCTCGAGCTCAAAGCGGCGGGTGAGGGCGGCGAAGCGAAAGAGTACGTCGGGTTCCGCGTGACGAGCTGAGGCATGCTCGCGGCCGTTGCTCTCGCCCTGGCGCTGGCCCACGCACAAACGTCGCCGCCGGCGCCCGCACCCGCCAGCGATCCTGTCCGGATCGACGTCATCGCGCGCGACGCGCAGGGCCGTCCGGTCGAGTCGCTGACGACCGCAGATTTCGAGCTGCGCGAGGACGGCGCGCCTCAGGCGCTCACCGGCACCGAGCTGGTCCACAAGCCGAGGATCATCGGCATTTATCTCGACGAGTACTACGTCACCGCGTCGCGCACCGCCGTCGTCCGCGAGACGCTGCATCGCTTCATCGACGGCCTCGCCGCCGCGGATCAGGTGGCGATTCTCCGTCCGCTCGACTCGCTGCTGAAGATCGCACTTACCAGCGACAAGGCCGCGCTGCATCGTGCCATCGACGCGTTCGAAGGACGGCGGGGCGACTATACGCCGCGCACGGATCTCGAACGCAGTCTCGTCGCCGGCGACCGCACGCGCGCGGACGCGCAGCGGACGCAGTCGACGTGGTCGACCCTGAACGCGTTGACGCTGCATCTGGGGAATCTCGCCG
>DATNBT010000572.1:0-17507 GCA_035571855.1 Vicinamibacterales bacterium | reverse complement strand
GAAATCTCCCGCGTCGATGACCTCCGCCGCCAGGTTGAACGCGTCGTTGTGGAGCAGAATCGCGCCGAGGACGGATCGCTCCGCTTCGAGATTATGCGGGAGCGTTCGCTCCTGAACCGTGGCCTCTGGCATGTCGAACTTAGAAGTTAGAAGTAAGAACCGGGAACCACTGCATTCTACTTCTAACTTCTCAGTTCTAACTTCTACTTCGTCTCGGCTCCTTCGGCCACGACCTTCACCTTCACCGTGACCGACACTTCGCGGTGGAGCTTGAGCGGAACGTCGAACTCGCCGAGCTTCTTAATCGGCTCGGCCAGCTGCAGTTTCCGTCGATCGACCTCAAACCCCTTCGCGGCGAGCGCGCCCGCGATATCGGCCGTGGTGACCGAGCCGAAGAGCACTTCGTTCTCGCCCACGCGCCTGGCGATCTGGACGTCGACGTTGCCCATGCGCGCCGCGAGGCCGTCGGCGACGCTCTTCTCCTCGGTTTCCTTCGCCTCGAACTTCTCGCGCTCGCGCTCGATCTGCTTCCTGTTGCCGTCGGTCGCGAGCAGCGCGAGCTTGCGCGGCAGCAGGTAGTTGCGCGCGTAGCCGTCGGCGACCTTCACGATCTCGCCGCGCTTGCCGAGATTGTCCACGTGTTCTCTGAGAATGACTTCCATGATCGTCCTCTATCTAGTCCGTCACGTAAGGGATCAACGCGATCTGCCGCGCGCGCTTGAGCGCGAGCTGCAGCTTGCGCTGGTGCATCGCGCAGGTGCCGGAGATGCGCCGCGGCAGGATCTTGCCGCGCTCGGGCACGAACGGGCCCAGCAGCTTGACGTCCTTGTAGTTGATGTCGTCGATCTTGTCCGCGCAGAACTTGCAGACCTTCCGGCGGCGGAACATCGGACGGCGTTCGCCGCCCTTCTTGTCGCCGGTCTTCTTGTCGCCGCTCTTTCCGCGGCCCCCAGAGCGTCCCTGTCCGAATGGCACGGCTATACCTCCCCTGCGTCAAACCGATCGTCGTCGTCGTCCATGTCCATCTGCGAGCGGCCTTCGCCGGGCTGGCGCTGCGGCGGCAGGCCGCGCTTGACGCGGCGGCGCTCCGACTCGCTCTGGCGCTTCGTGCGCGTGCGGTCGATGACCTTCTTCTCTTCGTCGACGCGGACGACCATGTGGCGGATGACCTGATCCATCACCTTGAGACGGCGATCGAGCTCTTTCATCAGCTCGCCCGAGCCGTTGATGACGTCGAGGACGTACACGCCCTCCTTGTGGTGGCCGATTTCATAGGCCAGCCGGCGGCGTCCCCAGTTTTCGTTCTTTTCGATCTGTCCGTGCATCCGCGAAACGACCTGGCCGACCTGCTCGTGAAGATCGGCGACCTGCTGTTCGGTCGTGTCGGGAGGAAGGATGTAGACGAGCTCGTACTGTCGATCTGCCATTACTGCTCCTTATGGACATGCGCGTCATGCGCACGGCCACCGATGGTGGCAAGGCCTGCCCCGAGCGAGCCGCGCGATCGCACGCGAATCGAAGGGCTATTCAGTTGTCGCCGGATCGCCGCCGTTGAACTGATTCATCACCGCGGCGATCCCGGAGGCGATGAATATTTCCGAGGCGTCGGCCGCGCGCTCGATCATGCGCTCGACGTCCGGCGCTTCGTCTTTGTCGAACTTCGCGAGCACGTGATCCGACAGGTCCCGCCTCGCATCACCGCGCCCCACGCCCAGCCGCAGCCTGGCGAACTCGTCGCCGACGTGCTGGATGATCGACTTCAGGCCGTTGTGCCCGCCCGCCGATCCCCTGGCGCGGGCCCGCAGTTTCCCGAGCGGCAGCTGGACTTCGTCGACCACGACCAGCAGATCCGCGACGTCGATCTTGAAATACCGGAGCAGGCCGCCGACCGCTTCGCCGCTCGCGTTCATGAACGTCATCGGCTTGGCGAGCAGAATGTCCTTCGACCTGACCCGCGCGATCAGGGCGTCGGCCGGCGCCGATTCGAACGACGCGGATTCGCGCTTCGCGGCCTCGTCGATCACCCGGAAGCCGACGTTGTGCCGCGTCCCGAAGTACTTGTCTCCGGGATTTCCAAGCCCAACGATCAGCTTCAGGAGCGTTACTCCTTCTCTTCCGTCTCTTCCTTCTTGCCCTTCTTGATGACTTCGGGCTCGGCCGGAGCCGTCGGCGCCGCCGCCGCCGCGCCTTCCGTACCCGCCGCCGGCGTCGCGACTTCCTCCGCCTTCGGCATGATCACGTGGACGAGCATCGTGTCCGCGTCGGTCACGACCTTCACTTTCGGATTGGCCGGAACGTCGCGGACGCGCACGCCCTGGTGCAGCATCAGCTCGCCGACGTTGATCTCGATGTGCTCCGGGATGTCGGCCGGGAGGCACTCGACTTCGACCTGGCGATGCACGTACTCGAGGATGCCGCCCTGCTGCTTGACGCCCGGCGCCTCGCCTTTGACCGTCAGCGAGACCGTCACGCGCAGCAGCTTGTCCATCGCGATGCGATAGAAGTCCGCATGCAGGATCCTGTGCGTGATCGGGTCGAGCTGGTATTCCTTCACCAGCACGCGCGTGTCGCCCTTGCCGCCCGCGAGCTTCAGCGAGATGAGCGTGTTGGCGCCCGATTCGGAGTGCAGGATCTTCGTGAGCGCCTTCGGCTCGACGGCAATCGCGGTCGCTTCGGCTTTGCCTTCGATGAGGCCGTACACCACCGCGGGCACCTTGCCCTCGGCGCGCGTGCGCCGCGCTTCGTTCTTGCCGCGTGAATCTCTGACTGTTGCTTCGAGCACTGCTTCCATATCTCGCCTCTAGTCCCTAGTCCCTACACAAATAGCGAAGAGACCGACGTCTCTTCGTGAATGCTCTTGATCGCCTGTCCCAGCAGTCGCGCCACCGACAGGACCTTGATCTTCTCGCACTTCGCCGACGTGGCGGACAGCGGGATCGTGTTCGTCACGATCATCCGGTCGATCGCCGATTCCTGGATGCGATCGATCGCCGGGCCCGACAGCACGCCGTGCACCGCGCACGCGAAGATCTTCTCGGCGCCGTTGGCCTTGAGCGCCTTGGCCGCCTTCGTGATCGTTCCCGCCGTGTCGATGATGTCGTCCTGGATGACGCACGTCCGGCCCTGCACGTCGCCGACGACGTTCATCACTTCGGCCGTGCCGTCTTCGGTGCGCCGCTTGTCGATGACGGCGAGCTCGGCGTTGAGGCGCTTCGCATACGCGCGCGCGCGCTCGGCGCCGCCCGCGTCGGGCGCCACCATCGTCAGGTTCGGATACTCCATGCGCGACAGGTAATCGATGATCACCGGCGCGGCAAAGAGATGGTCGACGGGAATGTCAAAGAACCCCTGGATCTGCGCCTTGTGCAGGTCCATCGTCAGCACGCGATTCGCGCCCGCGGCGCTCAGCACGTTGGCGACGAGCTTGGCTGAAATCGGCACGCGCGGCTTGTCTTTCCGATCCTGGCGCGCATACCCGTAATACGGAATCACCGCCGTGATGCGCGCCGCCGAACTCCTGCGGAACGCGTCGATCATGATCATCAGCTCCATGATCGCCTGATCGACCGACGCCGACCCGCTCGAGCACGTCGGCTGCACGACGAAAATATCGGTGCCACGGATGTTCTCGTCGATCTGGAACGAGACTTCCGTGTCTGGAAACCGCTTCAGCCGCGCCTGCCCGAGCGACACGCCAAGAAACGCTGCAATCTCGCGCGCCAGCTCCGGGTGCGCACTGCCGGAAAAAACCTTGAGCTCACCAAATCCGACGGCCATGTACGGGTCGCTCAACATCCGTTATGCCCTACGTGGCTGGGGCGGGAGGATTCGAACCTCCGAATACGGGATCCAAAGTCCCGCGCCTTACCGCTTGGCCACGCCCCAACGTTTGTCCCAAACTGTGTGAAGTGACCTTCAGAGCGGCCTGAATGACGTAGCGCAAACATTAAGTGTAGCCGACAGACTTACTTGGCGGCAAGCAGCCGGCAGGCCCGCCGCGTCAGCGTCGGGGTGACAAAAGTGCGTGGCCCGGCCAGCGTTCTGGCCGCCGCCTGCGCGTCGGAACGACGCGAGAACAAGCCAAAAACAGCGGATCCACTCCCCGAGAGCGACGCCAGGAACGCCCCCTCCTTATTTAATGTGCGGACGAGCCTGGACACTACCGGATGGTGCCTCGCGACGACGCTCTGCAGGTCGTTCGAGGCCCGCGGATTCCGGCGCGGCGACGAGTCCCACCACGCGAATGCCTGCCTGGTGCTCACCCCGAATTCCGGCACGACGACGACGGCCCAGGACGGATCGATGTCGTCGAGCGGAAACAGCACGTCGCCGCGGTTCAGGCCGAGCGCCGTCCCGCCGCAGAGAAAGTACGGGACGTCGGCACCCAACTCCGCCGCGGCAGCCTGAAGCATCGCGGGCGAGGCCTTCACGCCCCACAACCGGCAGAACGCACGCAGCGCCGCAGCGGCGTTGCTGCTGCCGCCGCCGAGACCGGCCTGCATGGGGATGTTCTTTTCGACGCGAACGGTGACGTCCGACAGCCGGCCGCGCGTGCCCGCGAGCCGGCGCACGCTCTCGGCCGCTTTCCAAATCAGGTTGGTGCGGCCGGTCGGGAACGCCGGATCGTCGCATTCGATCCTGAACGGCCCGCCCGTCTTCGTGAACGTCAGCGTATCGGCCAGCGCGATCGACTGAAACGTCGTCCGCAGCTCGTGGTAACCGTCGGGCCGCGTGCCGAGCACGCGCAGCTCGAGGTTGATCTTCGCGAACGCCCGGGCCCTGAGCGAACCTCTCATGGCACGCGAGTCGACGGCTCGCCGAGCGGTCCCGACTGCCGCAGCTCTTCGAGTGTGATGGGGGCGGCGCCCGCCGTGCCTTCGAGACGAAAGGCGTCCGGACCGAGCGGCACGTTGATCTCGAGCTGCGACAGATCCATCTGCAGATCGAATCGTCCCGCGGGCTGGCTGACGATGTGGATCGCGCGCGGCAGGTTGTTCTCGAACATCGAGTACTCCGCACGCCAGGCGTCCCGACGGACGGTCGCGACAAGCCGCCAGGGCCCGGAAGACGAATCCCGATGGAAGTACACGTTGTCCGGGCCGTCCGGCGCGACGCGCCAGCCGTCGCCGAACGCGACGGCGTCGGACCCGTCGGGAGCGTTCGCACAGCCGGTGATCAACGTCCGCAACGAGGCGGCGTCGAGCGGCACGCCGGAGACGGCCTCGAGGAGATCGGCGGGGTTGCCGTGTTCGAGCACGCGTCGATCGCGAGGCAGGAGCAGCGACGCGTCGCCGGCGTTGCCATCACGTCTCGCGACGAAGATGAAGATCGGCTGGCCGAACGGCGCGTTCGCTTCGAGCCGCGCCGAGGCGGGCGTCGCGAGGCCGGCGGTCAGCCGCCCGCGCAGCTTGTGGCCGCCGGCGGATCCATGCACGGAAATCTCGAGCGTGATGGTGTTGATCCCGCGGCAGGCGGCGGTCGCCTGCGCGACGACGCCGCCCGCGTCGGCCGCCGGCGCGCCCGGGCCCATCGGCAGCTTCATCAGCGCCGGCGTGCCGCACGACGCCGCGAACAGACTCGCGGCGAGCACCCCGAGCGAGCGCGTCATCGCACGCGAGTCGAGAGGCGTCACTTCCTGCCGAGCTTTTGTTTCGCGGTCCTGATCTTCCGGTCGATGGCGGGACGATCGATCGTGTCGTTGTCGCCGGACAGCGCGCGCGTCCACGCCGCAATCGCGTCGTCGTAGCGCGAGAGCTTGTAGAGGACGTCGCCGTAGTGATCCTGGATGACGGAGTTCGACTTGAGCTGGTCGGCCGCGCGCTGCAGGTTGTCGAGCGCCTGCGGCAGCCTGTCGGACTTGTAGTACGCCCAGCCGAGGCTGTCGAGGTACGAGCCGTTGCCGGGCTCGAGCGCCAGCGCCTTCTTCAGGAGATCGACGGACTCGTTCAGCCGCTCGCCGCGCTCGGCGAGCATGTAGCCGATGTAGTTGAGCGCCGGCGCGTTGTCGGGCTCCTTCATCAGCACCTGGCGGAACGCCGCTTCGGCGTCGGCGAACTTCTTCTGCTTGTCGTACACGGCGCCGAGCTCGAACCCGATGTTCGTGTCGTCGGGAAACTTCGTCTGCGCGTCCTGCAGCACCTTCACCGCGTCGGCGGCGCGCTTGGAATCCGAATACACCTGCGCGAGCGCGATGTAGGACTCCGGCTTGTTCTGCTTCTTCGCGAACTCCTGCATCAGGCCGACGGCTTCGTCGGCCTTGCCGCTCTGGCGGAGCGCCTGCGCCTCGAGCCGGACGAACCGCAGCTCGTCGGGATTGTCCTCGCGCGCCTTGCGCGTCAGCTCGATGACCGCGCTGTACTTCTTCGCCGACAGGTTGGCCTGCGCGAGGTACGCCGTCACGGTCGCGTCGGTCGGCGCCAGCTTGTGGGCCTCGTCGAACGTCGCGACGGCTTTGTCGAACTCGCCGAGCTCCTGATACGCGAAGCCGAGATGCGGCAGCAGCAGGCCGAGATCCGCGGCGGGATTGTTGCCGGGGTTCGCGCGGAAGCTGTCGGCGGCCGGAGACAGCGCGTCGACAACCGCCTGATAGTTGCGGCGCTCTTCGAGCGCCATCGCGAGCGCGTAGTACCCCATCGGGCTGCGGCCGTTCAGCGTGATGACGCGACGGGCCGCCGACTCGGCCGCCTCGAGGTCGCCCAGACGCCGCTGAACCTGCGAGAGCTGGAAGAGCGACCGCACGTCGTTCGGCCGCGCGGAGACGATGTCGTTGAGGGCGTCGCGCGCGCCCGTGAGCGCGTCCTTGCCGCCGATGTTGATCAGCGCCGTCGCGTACTGCAGCTTCAGATCGACGTTGCGCGGCGAGAACGCGAGCGCCTTGGCGTACGCGTTCGCGGCGTCCTTCCATCGCTTCTGCCGCTCGTAGAAGCCCGCGAGCGTCGTGTAGAGGTCGGGATCGTCGCCGGCGGATTTCTCGAGCCACGCGATCGCCTCCGCGTCACGCCCGGCGCCGGCGTACGCCTGCGCGAGGAGGGCGGGGCCGTCGCCCCAGCCCGGTTCCTGGCTGACGAGCTCCTGCAGCAGCGGAATCGCCTTCTCGTTCTGTCCCGACGCGAGATACAGGCGCGACAGCGTCGCGCGCACGTTCGGGTCGGAATCCACCTGCCGGTCGATCGATTTCTCGAGATGCTCGATGGCCTTCGCCAGGTTGTCGGCCATCGACGTCGCGGTCTGCGGCGTCCGCTGGTTGTTGCGCCGTCCGCTCTCGACGAGCGTCGCGTAGACGATGCCGAGGACGCGATGCGCTTCGCGATTCGCCGGATCGATCTTCAGCGCCTGGTCGCCTGCCTGCACCGCTTCTTCGAGCCGGCTCTGCCGCATGTAGAGGCCGGCGAGTTCGGCGGCGATGTCCGCGCCCTGGGGATCGAGCTGGAGGCCGCGTTTGAACGCCGCGATCGCGCCCGGGATGTCGTCCGCGGTTTCGAGATGACGGCCGAGCATGAACTGCGAATACGCGTCGGCGGCCCGCGATGCCGGATCAGTTGAGCTTTGCGCGCCCGCCTGCGCGGCGGCCGGTGCGGCCGCGGCGGTCAGCAGGGTTACGCCGAAAAGAAATGCGGCGACGCTCATGAATCCAGTTCCAGAGAGATTGTTCCATAAAAGCGGATAGCTGTCATATAGTTCGGCCATGCCCGTCGATCCGGAGTTGCTCGCGATTCTGGCGTGCCCCAACTGCAAGACGCCGGTCACGCCCGTCAAAAACGGCACCGCGCTCAAGTGCGCGACCTGCAAGCGCGTCTACCCGATTAAAGACGACATCCCGGTCATGCTGGTCGACGAAGCCACAATCGAACCGTAAATTTGCGAATTCTCCTCATCAGGTTGCGCGAAATCGGCGACGTCGTCTTCACGACACCCGCCGTGCGCGGCCTGCGCGAGCGCTATCCGGACGCTTACATCTCTTATATCGTCGAGCCGCTCGCGGCTCCGGTCGTCGCCGGCAATCCCCATCTGAACGACGTGATTGTGACGAGAGGCCGGCGGGGGCTCCGCGGGTTCCTCGACGATCTCTCGCTCATCCGCCGCGTCCGCTCCGCTCGCTACGACCTCGTCGTCGATTTCCACAGCGGCCCCCGCAGCTCGCTCGTCGCGTGGCTGTCGGGCGCGCCGGTGCGCATCGGCTACGACGTGCCCGGACGCGGCTGGATGTACACGACGCGCGTCGCCCGCCCACGCACGATCCGCGCGCGTCATGCCGTGGCGAACCAGTGGGACCTGCTCGAGTCGCTCGGGGTGACGCCGCCGGATCGGAGCCGCGTGCCGGCGGAGATGACGCCCGACGGTCTCGCGGTTCAGGCCGTGTCCGATCGACTCGCTCGACTCGGCGTGACCAGCGATCAGGAATTGATCGTCCTGCACGTCAGCGCGGGTAATCCGTTCCGGCGCTGGCCCTCAGACGCGTTTGCGTCGCTCGTCATCACGCTCGTTCGCGATCATCCACGGCGGCGGGTCGTCATCGTCTCGGGGCCGTCGGAGCGGGAGGCGGCCACGCGCGTCATCGATCGCGCGCGTGCGGGGCTCGATGCCGCCGCGCAGAGCCGCGTGCTGCTTCCGCAGGAGTTCACGCTCGCCGAACTGCGGGCGTTGATGGATCGGGCGACGCTCTACATCGGCGGCGACAGCGGGCCGATGCACATCGCGTCGACGACGGCCGTGCCGATCGTCGGGATCTACGGACCGACGCTGCCGGTGCGATCCGAGCCGTGGCGGCCGGCGCAGTTTCCGAACGAGGCGGCCGAAGTGGCGGGCCTCGAGTGCCGTCCGTGCGACCAGCGCGTCTGTGTCCACGGCGATTTCCGATGCCTGACGTGGCTCGCGCCCGAACAGGTCCTCGAAGCCGCCGAGCGCGCGCTGGCGCGTTACACTAATCGCACCCCATGACTGTGGCTTCACATGCCGGCGCGTTGCCCCGCCGTCACGCCGCGCTCGAGCAGGCCGGCCTCTGGTCGCTGTTCGGCGTCGCGGGCGCGCTGCAGTTCTCGATCGCCATCGCCCAGATTCTGCTGGCGGTCGCCGTCGTCTGCTGGATCGCGCTGATCGTCGTCGATCGCGAGTCGGTCGAAGTGCCGTCGTTCATGTGGCCGCTGCTCGCCTACGCGGCGCTCACCCTGCTGTCGACGGCGTTCTCGCCGGATCCGCGCACGAGCCTGATGGCGTGCAAGCAGATGGTGCTGTTCCTGCTCGTGCCGCTCGTCTACCGCTTCGTCCGCGGGTCGAGCGCGCCGACGATGGTGACGGTGATCGTGTCGTTTGCCGCCGCGTCGGCGGCGGTCGGGATCTTCGAGTTCGGCGTGCTGCACTACGACAACCTCGGACAGCGTCCGCAGGGCACGCTCGGCCACTACATGACGTACTCCGGCCTGCTGATGCTCGTCATCGGCGCGGCGCTCGCGCGCATCCTGTTCGGCGAGCGCGATCGCCTGTGGGCCGCGCTCGTCCTGCCGGCGCTGGCCGTCACGATTCCGCTGACGTTCTCCCGCAGCGCGGAAGTCGGCGCCTGCGCGGCGGTCGCGCTGCTGCTGCTGCTCAAGGACAGACGCCTGCTCGCTCTGCTGCCGGTGTTCGCGCTGATCTTCTTCGCCGTGGCGCCGGCGCGCGTCACGAACCGCGTCGAGTCGATCTTCAACCTCAAGGACCCGACGAACCACGACCGCATCGTGATGCTGAAGGAAGGCGTGCACATGGTGAAGGACCACCCCGTGCTTGGCCTCGGCCCGAACATGGTGCTGCCCTTCTACGCGCAGTACCGCGAACCGGACGCCACCAACGCGACCAACCCGCACCTGCACAACGTGCCGCTCCAGATCGCCGCCGAGCGCGGGCTGATCACGCTGGCCGCATGGCTCTGGTTTGTCGTCGCGCTGGTCGTCGCGCTGTGGAAGATGCTGCGCGACAAGGATCAGAAACTGCTCGCCGCGATGGGACTCGCCACGGTCGTCGCGATGCTGGCCGCGGGGATGTTCGAATACAACTTCGGGGATTCAGAATTCCTGATGCTGTTCCTGATCCTCGTCACGCTGCCCTTCGCGGCGGCGCGTAGCAAACACGCCTGACATCGTTCCAGAGGTTCCCGACCGCGATCGCCACGACGCGGCCGCCTTTACGACTTCAGGACTCCTCCTGAACAGCACGATCGATCATCTTCAAGCGTTCAACAGCATCGCGCAGGTAGGAACTTCTCGCTGTCCCAGGCGAATCGGTCAATTCGATGCATCCTCCCAAAGATCCGGGCTCTGAAGCGGATGGAATAACAACATAAATAGGAAAGAGAAACACCCAAACAGTCCAGCGCGCGTCCGAGAGGCGGCAGCCGCCGCCCGCCACGTCCGCCGCGGACCACTTGACTCCCGAAGCCTCCGGAACTCCTGGAACTGTTGGAACCCCTGGAACTCCGGGGAACCGTTCAGTGTCTGAAATGCCGACGTCCCGCGAAAACCATCGCGATGCCGTGTTCGTCCGCGGCGGCGATGACCTCCGCATCCTTTACTGATCCACCAGGCTGAATGACTGCCTTCGCGCCCGCGCCCGCGACGACATCGAGGCCGTCGCGGAACGGGAAGAACGCGTCCGACGCGCAGACGGATCCGTCGAGCGAGACCTTCGCGTCGCGCGCTTTCATGACGGCGACGTTCGCGGCGTCGACGCGGCTCATCTGGCCCGCGCCGATGGCGAGCGTGCGCCGCGCGTCGGTGAAGATGATCGTGTTCGACTTCACGTGCGCGCAGATGCGCCACGCGAAGCGCAGCGCCGTCCACTCCTCCGGCGTCGGCTGACGCTTCGTCGGAATGCTGAAGCCGTCCGGCAGCGCACCCGCGCTCCACGCCTTCGCCGCTTCGATGACGACGTCACGTTCCTGCAGCAGCATCGCGCCGAGGATCGACCGCATGTCCACGCCTCGCGCGACGCCGTTGAAATCGGCGACGACGACGCGCATCGCCGCCTTCTTCGCCAGGATCGGTTTCGCGGCCTCGTCGACAGCCGGCGCGATGACGGCGTCGATCTTCGTCGAGGCGATCGCTTCGGCGCAGGCGGCATCGATCGGGCGATTCAGTCCGACGATGCCGCCGAACGCCGACACCGGATCCGCGTCGCGCGCGCGGACGTACGCGTCGGCGATGGACGATCCGATCGCCGAGCCGCACGGGTTCGTGTGCTTGATGACGGCGGCGGCGGGCTCGTCGAATTCGAGAACGATGCGGGCGGCGGCGTCGAGATCCAGCAGGTTCGTGTACGACAGTTCCTTGCCCTGGATGATCTCGGTCCGGCCGAAGCCGGACCCTACGAAAGGGGCGGTGCCGCCGGCATACCAGGCGGCGCGCTGATGCGGATTCTCTCCGTAGCGGAGGTCCCGGATCTTCTCCAGCGTCAGCGACGCGCGCGACGGCAACAACTCAGCCTCACCGCGCGCGAACTCCTTGCCGTGCATCCTGATCGTGCCGAGCGTCGCGCTGATGCCGGTGTCGTACGACGCGGTATGCGTGAGCGCTTTGCGCATGAGCTCGAAGCGGAACTCGAGGCTCGGCGTCGCGTCGAGCTCGGCGAGCAGGCGGCCGTAGTCGCCGGGGTCGACGACGACGAGGACGTCGCGGAAGTTTTTGGCAGCCGCGCGCACCATCGACGGCCCGCCGATGTCGATTTCTTCGATAAGTTGATCAAACGTCGTCGCGGGGTTCGCCGCGGCGGTTGCAAACGGATACAGGTTCACGACGACGAGATCGACGAGGCCGATGCCGTGTTTCTCGAGCGCCGCGAGGTCGTCCGCGCGGCTCCGCCGCGCCAGAATCCCGCCATGGAGCTTCGGATGGAGCGTTTTGACGCGGCCATCCAGCATCTCGGGGAACCCGGTGACATCGGACACACCGGTGACCGGCAGCCCGGCGGACGCCAGCGTCTTCGCCGTCCCGCCCGTCGAAACCAGCTCGAAGCCGCGCGCGGCCAGGCCACGCCCGAGTTCGACGATTCCACGCTTGTCCGAGACGCTCAGCAGGGCTCTTGGCATATGGGGATAAGTCCAGTATTATCTTCTGGACGCCGGGCGGGCCTGGCGCCGAAAGGGAAAGGCCGCAAAGATTGCGGCCTTTTTTTTTGCCTCGGCAACGGTTGCCAGGGGCTGGTCATCGACGCGCCGAATTGACAGCGTCGACGTAAGGAAGAAGAACGATGCGCATCACAGGAAAAGTCAAGTGGTTCAACAACGCCAAGGGTTATGGATTCATCGAGCGTGACGGAGGCAGCGATGTCTTCGTGCACTACTCGGCGATCCAGGGCGACGGTTTCCGGTCGCTCGAAGAGGGCATGGCGGTCGAATTCGAGATCGTTGACGGTCCGAAGGGCCCGCAGGCCGGCAACGTCACCAAGATCTAAGCCCTGAACAAGGGCTGAGAGCTGAGGGCTCAGGGCTGAACAGTCCTGGGCCCTTTGTTTTTCTACTCGCCGATCCCGCGCATCGCCCGCGCGGTGAAGCTCACCTTTCCTTCCTTAATCGCGACGCGGAACGCCACCTCGGTGTCGCCGTCCTCGTTGAGCTTGTTCACCTGGTTCTTCACGAGCTCGGCGAACTTGTGGTACGGCACCGGCTCGAGACCGACTTCGTGCCGCGCTTCCGCGAGCGACTCGTACAGCTCCTGCAGCTTGTCCTGCTCGCGCAGCGGATCGCTGAACGCGGCGACGCGGAGAATCCGGTTCTCGATCTTCTTCGGCTCCTCGCGCTTCGCGCCCTGCTGCGCGAACGGGCCGGGACGTCCCTCCTCGCGCGCGCGCAGGCCCTTGTCCCACAGGTCGATGAACGCCTGAAAGCGCGCCTGCAGCGTCTGAAACCGGAAACGATCGCCGTAGTTCTGGATGAAGCCGCGGTCGTAACGCTTGACGAGCGCCTCGACGGCGCTCCGCGTCTCCCACGGCGGTTTCGGCAGGCGGCCCGAGAAGTACATGTTGTACTGCGCCTCGAGATTCTTGAGGCCCACCTCGAGCTTCTGCATGTCGCGTTCGACCTCCGAGACCTGCGCGTGCGGATGCTGCTTCGCCATGGCCTAGGAGACGGACAACAGGTTCACGAGCGGAATCCAGAGCGCGCGGCCGTACGGCACTTCCTGGTCTTCGATCAGCACATCGGTGTCGGCCGAACGTCCGACGACGGCGAACACGTCGCTCAGGCGCGCGGCATCGGCGACGCCGAAGCCGACCCTGTACCGGGCGTCGGCGCCACGGACGAAATCCGGCGACTGCCGAGCCAGCTCCAGGGCTTTCGGAAACTCGGGATCGTCGAGATCGGGGAAGACGAGCGTGACGAAAAACGGCCGCTCCACGGCGCCAATAGTATTGCAGAATTGCAGCATGGCAGGATGGCAGGATTGGTCGGGCCGCGCGAAACGCGCGATTTTGCTGTCGCTCGTCGTCGTCTTCGCCGCCGCGACCTCGCAGGTGCGCACGGCGACGCAAACTGTAAGTACGTTCGCGGCGCTCAGCGAGCAGCTCTCCGAGCCGAATGGCGATTTCGACACCGACAACCTGATCTCGAACGAAAGTTCGTACCTGCACGTCATTCCTGCACTCGAACAGGGCGGCGTCACCGGCGGCGCGTACATCGGCGTCGGACCGGATCAGAACTTCTCGTACATCGCCCGCATCCGCCCGGCGTCGGCCTTCATCATCGACATCCGCCGCGACAACCTGCTGATGCACCTGCTCTTCAAGGCGCTGTTCGCCGCGTCGCGCAACCGCGTGGAATACCTCGCGCTGCTCGTCGGCCGCGCCGCGCCCGACCGCGCCGACACCTGGCGCGACGCGAGCATCGAGAAGATCGTCACCTACTTCGATGCCGCGAAGCCGCGCACGGCCGCGCAGATCGGCGAGACCGAAGACAAACTGCGCGACCTGATGAGAAAGACCGGCGTCGCGCTGTCGGATCGCGATCTCGCGACGATCGATCGCTTCCACGCGCAGTTCATCCGCGCAGGCCTCGGCCTGCAGTTCCAGTCGACGGGACGCCCCGCGCGAGAGTACTACCCGACGTACCGCGATCTGCTGCTTGAAACGGATCGCCGCGGACGGCAGCTCTGCTACCTCGCGTCGGAAGACGATTTTCAGTTCGTGAAGAGCCTCGAAGCGCGCGACCTCGTCGTTCCCGTCGTCGGCAACATCGCGGGACCGAAGGCGCTCGCGGCGATTGGACAGGAGATCGCGAAGCGCGGCGAGAAGGTGTCGGCGTTCTACGACTCGAACATCGAGAACTACCTGTTCCGTGACGGCAGCTTCGCCCGCTTCGTCGAGAACGTGAAGAAGCTGCCGCACACGGAGAAGAGCGTGATCATCCGCTCGCTCTTCGGCGGGTACAACCTGCCGGAGTCGGTGCCGGGGTACTACAGCACGTCGGCGATTCAGACGATCGACAGGTTCCTGGCGAACTGCGGCGCCTCGAGGTGTCGCGGTTATTTCGACGTGCTGAAGTAGTGCGGGCCTTCAGGCCCGCCTACGCGAGCGCATAGACGCGGCACGGCCCGCCCGACGCGCCTTCGTGCTTCGGCGCGCCGACGACGATCGTCGCCCCCGACGCGGGCACCGCGTTCAGGTTTGCGATCAGCTCGACGCCGTACTTCCCCGCCCCCAGAAACGCCAGGTGCGCGACGAACTTCGACGCCGAGGCGATGTCGAGGCTCAGCGTGTCGACGCCGGCGCCGACGATGTCGCGCTCCCTCGTCAGAAACTTCGCGACGTCTTCGCTGAACCCCGGCGCATGCATCGTCCCCTTCGAGTCCTTGTTCAGGAATCGATCGGCGTTGCCGATGCGCGCGCCCCAGCCCGAGTACATCGCGACGAACGCTCCGGCCGGCAGACGTCCGTGCTGTTTCTCCCACGCAAGCACGTCGTCGACCGTGACGACGGCGTCGGCGTCCTTTGCGGCTCTGCTTTCGATCGAGATGACGGCGAGCGGGGCGATGAATTTGTCCGCCGGCAGCCTGTCGGCCGTCGTCGCACCGCTGACGAAATGCGCCGGACCATCCATGTGGGTGCCCGTGTGCTCGTCGAACGTGATCTCGTTGGCGAAGAAGCCGTCCTTCGCGATGGAGAACTTCGGCTTGATCTGAATCGGCTTGAACGCCGGGAACACCGGCGTCTTCGGCGAAAACGTGTGCGTCAGGTCGTGGACGTCGCGAAAGCCTTTCGCGAGGCGGACGGGTTTCTGCCGCGGCTGCGCGTCGAGCGTCGCCGCGGCGACGGTGGCGCCGAGCGCGGTCAGAAATCCGCGGCGGGAGATCTCTTCGCGAACAGACTGAATGACATTAGGAGCGCACATTGATCGGGTTCTCCGCAAGCTCGCCGACGACGGTGGTCCACTCCCGGACGCGCCAGCTCGTCACGAGACCGTTGATGACGTACGGATCGTTCTTCGCAAACGCCTCGGCCGCCGCCGGCGACGTCCCTTTGAACAGCAGCATCGTCCCGTCGATCGGGTTGGCGAACGCGCCGCCGAGCACGAGCTCGCCCCGCGCGACGGCGTCCTGCGCGTGCTTCAGGTGACCAGCGCGAAACGGCGTCCGCCGCTCAGCGTATCGCTCCACGACCTCGTAGAACAGGACGAAGTGCATGAGTCGTCAGTCGCCGAACTTCTCCGCCATCTTGCGTATTGTAGTGATGCCGCGCACGGTCGACTGCAGGCCGAGCTTCTTCTCGAACACCGCGTTGGACGTCTTCGACTGGCCCTGGCCGATGGTCGAGAGCCAGTACAACTCGCGTCCGCGGACGTGGAAGGTGTCGGTCGGAAGCTTTGCCGCCTCGAGCGCTTTCACGGCTTTCGGGTCGGGCGCCTGCCGGAGGAACGCGACGTTGACGGTAAAGGCCCGCTTCAGCTGCGCCGGCGTGAACGGCTCGTGTTCGGCGACCGCCTTCAACTCCGCGCCCGTGCGCACGAGCGTCGCCACGTCATAGCCCAGCGCGTCGCGCAGCATCGCCTCGATCTTCTTCTCGAGCGCGTGCCCTTTCGCCGACGCGGACAGGTCGAAAACGACGTTCCCGCTGGCGATGAACGTCTCGACGCCGGTGAACCCGGCCTTCGTAAAGAGCGCGCGCAGATTCTCCATCTTCACCACGCGTCCGCCGACGTTGATCGCTCTGAGAAACGCGATGCCCTTCATCGCCTTTCGCTAGTTGCCGCCGGCGACGTCGAGGAACGCGCCCGTGGTGAACGACGCTTCGCCCGACAGCAGCCAGAGAATCGCGCGCGCGATCTCCTCGGGCTGGCCGCCGCGCTTCATCGCGACGAGATGCTTCACTCGCTCGACCCGATCCGGCTCGCCGCCGCTTGCGTGGAGATCGGTGTAGATATGGCCGGCACGGACGGCGTTGACGCGAATGCCTTCACCCGCGACTTCCTTCGCCAGGCCCGTCGTCATGGTGTCGAGCGCGCCCTTCGACGCCGCGTAGTCGATGTACTCGTTTGGCGATCCGAGTTTCGCCGCGCCGGACGACACGTTCACGATGGCGCCGCCGCGGCCGCCGTACTTCGTCGACATCCGCCTGACCGCCTCGCGCGCGCAGATGAACGGACCGATGACGTTCGTGCTCAGCACGCGCGCGATTCTCCGGGCATCCATCGCGTCGAGACGCATCTGCTGCTCGAGAATCGCGGCGTTGTTCACGAGCGCGTCGAGTGCTCCGAGCCTCTTGTCGCATTCCTCGAACAGCCGGACGACATCGCCTTCGATCGAGACATCGCCGGCGACCGCCACGGCCCGGCGTCCCGCCGCTTCGACGTCAGCGACGATGCGGGACGCCGCATCCTTATTACTGCGGTAGTTGATGCACACGTCGTAGCCGCGGGCGGCGGCAAGGCGCGCCGTGGCGGCGCCGATGCCCCGGCTGCCGCCCGTGACGAGCAGAATCACCGGATGACCTTGATGGTCAGATAGCTGATCGAGCCGCCGACGTCCTTGAACCAGTGCGGCACGCCGGCCGGTATCGTGACGACGTCGCCTTTCTTCAGCTTCTGCGTCTGCCCGCCCTGAATGTCGGTGCCGCGGTGCTGTCCGGCCGCCGTCTGCTTGCCGCCGATCATCGTGCCGCCGGTGACGAGCGTCGCTTCGCCGTCGGTGATGTAGAAGATGTCCGTCTCATGATCGTGGACCTCGACCTGCCCGGGACCGTTGCGATGGGTCCCCGCGACGGTGAAGTCCTTCGTCGCGACGATCGAGCCGCCCTTGGCGAGCGCCGCCGCCACTTTCTCGCTGTCCATGTGCGTCACGGCCCGCGATTGTGCCACAGCGATTGCTGCGGCGGCCGCGACAAGAGCGATCGTAATGAAAACGCGGGACATGTTTGCTCCTTTGCCTAACGTGCCGGTTCGGATCAAGCGGAGACCCTATCTGATCCCTCGAGCACCTTGTCTGATCCCTCGCGCACCTTGCCTGATCCCTTCGAGCACCTTGTCTGATCCCTTCGAGCACCTTGTCTGATCC
>DATNBT010000571.1:0-2666 GCA_035571855.1 Vicinamibacterales bacterium | reverse complement strand
GATACTTGCACGCAAATCGCACGCGACGTTCAGAAACGGCACAGCATCTCGTAAGTCATAGGCCGACAACGATGTCGCGTTGATCTTAATGAGTCGCTTGCACAGTTTGCGCTCTGAAATCGCACACCAAAGCCAGAAGGCGCGCCTTCACTTCTAAGCGACACGCTCCGACTAACTTCCCGTCGTCCTGTGAGTTAAACACCTACAACCGATCCGTGCGAAATTCCGGCGCAAGAGTTGCTCTACGGCACAGTCCGAGGCACTCATGCTCTCCTGGCGACGGATTACCGCGGCTTCAGCCGCTCTCCTGACGATTCCGCTGCTGCTCGCGACGCCGCGGGCCGCACATCGCGCGCACCTGTCTCTCGACCTGCTTTCGGGCGGGGGCGTGACCGGCGGACAGCGGCAGCGCGTGATCATCCACGACGCGAACGGCGACGCCTCCACCATCGCCGACCGCCATCATCTTCAGATCCTTCGGCACCTGGCGAACGGCGTCGTCGTCCTTGCGAACGCGGATGAAGTGAACGGGCTGTCGGCCGACGGCGACGTCGGCGGACTCTCCGGCGATCTTCCCGTCCGCAACTCGATGACCGTGTCGAACGCGTCGACGGGGGCCGACCAGACGCGCGCCGGATCTCCCGGACTGTTCGGCATCGGCGGAATTCCCGGCGTCACCGGCCAGGGCGTCGGCGTCGCCGTCATCGACTCGGGCGTGTCGCCGCATCCGGCGCTCGTGAATCGCATCGTCGCGAACGTCAGCATGGTCACCGGCGATCCGAGCTATCTCGACGCGTTCGGCCATGGCACGCACGTCGCCGGCATCATCGCGGGAAGCGGCAGCGCCGCGTACGGCATCACGTCGCTCTTCAACGGCGGCATCGCGCCCGGCGCGAACATCATCAACGTCCGCGTCCTCGGCGCCGACGGCACGGGTCTGACGAGCGACGTCATCAACGGCATCGACTGGACGATCCAGAACGCCGCCCGCTACAACATCCGCATCATCAACCTGTCGCTCGGCCATCGCGTGACCGAGCCTGCGGCGTCGGACCCGCTCGATCAGGCGGTCGCGCGCGCGGTGCAGGCGGGGCTGATTGTGTTCGCCGCGGCGGGCAACTACGGCACCGACCCGACGACGGGCGCGCCGATCCTCGGCGGCATCAGCGTGCCTGGAAATTCGCCGCTCGCCATCACCGTCGGCGCCACCAACACGTGGGGCACGGTCAACCGCGGCGACGACACGATCGCGACCTACAGCTCGCGCGGCCCGACACAGTACGACCTCGCCGTGAAACCGGACCTCGCGGCGCCGGGCACCAAGATTGTCTCGATCGAAGCGCAGAAGAATTATCTGGTCCGCAACTTCTCCTCGCTGCACGTCGCGGGCAGCTCGAACAACGCGTACATGCGCCTCAGCGGCACGAGCATGGCGACGCCGATGGTGAGCGGCGCAGCCGCGCTGCTGCTGCAGGGGAATCCCGGGATGTCCGGCTCGCAGATGAAGCTCGCCCTGCAGATGGGCGCGACCTACATGCCGAAAGCCGGCCTGATGGCCGCCGGCGCGGGGAACGCGAACTTCTGGGCCTCGCGCAAGCTCGCGCAGTCGAGCCTCGTCGGTTCGCTGCTCAACACGCTCGGCGGAGTCGTCACACCGTCGAGCGGCGCGGCGTTCTGGGACGCCGGCGGCGCGATCGGGACGATGGACGGCCTCGCGAACCGGCTGTACGGCGGCGTCGGCATGCGGCTGCTGTCGCTGCTGCAGCTGCCGCTCGTGTGGCTCGATCCGACGCTGCTGCACATCGGCGACCTGAATCTTGCCGGCCTCGTCAACCCGCTCGCGAACATCGCGCCGAATCCGCTGATCTGGGGCGAGGTGGCCACGTGGACCGGCGCGCAGGACGGCGACCAGGTGATCTGGGGCTCGCAGATCTACAACTCGTCCGGCCAGCAGGTGATCTGGGGCTCGACCGACACGTCGAGCGATCAGCAGGTCATCTGGGGCTCGGCGCTGACGGATCCGGACGCGCACTGAGACGATGCGTCCGGCGCTGAAACTCTACGTCTCGTCGATGACCGCGCTTGGCTGGGCCGCGCTCGGCCTCGCGGCCTGGTCGCTCGTCACGACGCCGAGCCACCCCGCCTGGCTGCTCTTCGCCGCCGCCGCGATCGTCACCGGCTCGTTCACGATGCAGCTCGGCTCGGCCGAGACGAGCATCTCGGTCGCGGACGTCTTTTTCATCGCCTGCGCGCTGCTCTACGGGCCCGCCACCGCGACGGTCGCCCTCGCCGCCGACAGCCTGATCATGTCGCTGCTGCGGCGGCGGCACGGCGCGCTCCGCGTGCTCTTCAACTCCGCGGCGCCCGCGCTGTCGATGTTCGTCGCGTCGAAGCTGTGCTTCGCCATCGCCGGCGTCGCGCCGCTTGCCGACTCCCACGCGCCCATCACCGCCCTGATCGCGCCGGTACTCGTGCTGGCGCTGGTCTACTTCACGCTGAACTGCGGTCTCGTCGCAATCGCCGTCGCGTTCGAGTCGTCGCAGTCGTTCGTGCAGGTCTGGCGCAAACACTTCCTGTGGCTGGGCATCGGCTACTTCGCGTCGGCCTCGGTCGCGTTCTGTCTCGTGCTGCTGATCCAGCAGTCGAGCCTCGTCGCCGCGGTCATG
>DATNBT010000570.1:0-5398 GCA_035571855.1 Vicinamibacterales bacterium | reverse complement strand
GATCCGTCGCAGCAGATGTTCGTCACGGTCTACGACCCGGCGACCGATTCGTGGTCGAACGAAGCGCAGCTCCCGACGCCGGTCGAAGGGCCCGGCGTCGCGGCAATCGGCAACATCATCTACGTCGCGGGCGGGCACGTCGCGGGCGGCAACGCCACCGGACTGCTGCAGGCGTACGACGCGCAGCAGCATCAGTGGCTGGCGGGTCCGCTTGCGTCCATGCCGACGGCGCGCGCGGAGCTCGCGCTCGTCGCCAGCGGCGGGAAACTCTACGCGCTTGGCGGGGAAGCCGGCTCCGGCTCGACGCCGGCGCTGACGGTGGTCGAGGCCTATGACCCGGGCACCAACACCTGGGCGAACAGAACGCCGATGGGCGTCGCCCGGAAGTTCTTCGCCGCCGGCGCGCTCGTCGACGGATCGAACAAGTCGATCATCGTCGCCGCCGGGGGTTCGGGCAACGCCGTCGGGCTGTACGACATCGCGTCCAACTCATGGTCGTCGGGTCCGTCGATGTTGTCGTCGGGCGGGTCACCGGCCGGTGTCGTCGTGAATAACGCGCTCTTTGTCTTCGGCATCGGCGGCAACGGTACGGGTACGCACATGTTCCGGCCGACGAGCGCCGATCCGAACATGCCGAGCGGCTGGACGGCGCTCGGACCGATGCTGACCGGGCGCGGCGAATCCGGAGTCGCGGCCGTGGGCGATGTGGCCTACGTGATCGGCGGACTGGTGGCGCCCAACGGTTCGCCGTCGAGCAACGTCGTCGAGGCGTTCAGCACCCCGCCGCCGTCAGACTTCACCGTCTCGTCCGGCAACAACAACGGCGGCGGTGGAGGCGGCGGCAACCCCCTGCCCGTCGTGTCGTTCCAGTCGAGCGACCCGGCGATTGCGAGCATTACACCGTCGGGCTTCGCGACCGCGAATGCGGGCGGCCAGGTGACGATCACCGCGACCGCAAACGGCATCTCGTGCGCGGACGCCGGCGGCGCCTGCGCGACGCTGACGGTGACGCCTCCGGCGTTCATCACGTTCACGCTCGCGCCGGGCAGCGCGGCCGTACCGTCGGTGACGGTGACGGCCGGTAGCGAGAGTTTCGACGTGCCAATCGGCGTGACGCAGACCGTCGACGATCCAGGTGCGATGACCCTGCAGTTCTCGCGCCCGGGCTACACGGTTACGCCGGATCACGCCGACCTCGATCTGCAGCCGGGTGACAACATCACGATCCCGCTGTCTTTCGCGCTGCCGACGATCAGCGTCAACAACGTGAGCGTGGCGGAAGGGAACGCGGGGACGTCGAACGCGACGTTTACCGTCTCGCTGTCGAACCCCAGCGCGTTGACGGTGACGGTGAGCTACGCGACGGCCGACGGCACGGCGACGACCGCGGACAACGACTACCAGACGACGAGCGGGACGTTGACGTTCGCGCCGGGCGAGACGACGAAGACGATCACGGTGATTGTCAACGGCGACACGAAGTTCGAGTCGAACGAGACATTCCTTGTGAACTTGTCTGCGCCGACGAATGCGGCGCTCGGAAGCAGCTCAGGCGTCGGCACCATCGTCAACGACGATGTCCCGTCGAGCATCAGCATCCTCGACGTGATCGTCGCGGAGAACGCGGGGGCCGCGACCTTCACGGTCGTCAGGGCGGGCGGGACCGCCCAGGCGGTTACGGTGGACTTCGCGACGTCCGACGGCACCGCGATCGCCGGCAGCGATTACCAGGCGTCGAGCGGAACGCTGTCGTTTGCGCCGGGCGAGGTCGTCAAGACGATCACGGTGCCCGTGATCGACGACTCGACGGTCGAGCCGGTTGAGACGTTCTTCGTGAACCTGTCGAATCCGGTCAACGCGGTCCTGGCGGACGGCGTGGCTGTCGGCACCATTGTCGACGACGACGTGCCGGCGCCCATCAGCATCAGCATCGGCGGCGCGAGCGTGGCCGAAGGCAACAGCGGCACGACGGCGATGACGTTCACGGTGTCGTTGACGAACCCGAGCCAGCAGCCCGTGACGGTCAACTACGCGACGGCCGATGGCACGGCGACCGTCGCCGGGAACGACTACCAGGCCACGAGCGGCACGGTCATCTTCAACCCGGGACAGACGCTCCAGACGGTCACGGTGCTGATCAACGGCGACACGCTGTTCGAAGCGAATGAAACGTTCACCGTGAACCTGTCGGGCGCGACGAACGCGACGATCGGGAACGCGACCGGCGTCGGGACGATCCAGAACGACGACACGCAGCCGGTCGTCAGCGTCGGCAACGTCAGCCAGGCGGAAGGCAATGGCGGAAGCTCCGCGATGACCTTCACGGTGTCGCTGTCGAATCCGAGTGCGCAGACGGTGACGGTCAATTACGGAACGGCGGACGGGACGGCGACCGTGGCCGACAACGACTATCTGGCTACGAGCGGAGTGCTGACGTTCGCGCCGGGCGAGACGGCGAAGACGATCGCGGTTCAGGTCGTCGGGGACACGAAGTTCGAGAACAACGAGACGTTCAGCGTCAACCTGTCGGGCGCGACGAACGCGACGCTGGGCA
Source organism: Vicinamibacterales bacterium (assembly GCA_035571855.1). Classification (GTDB taxonomy): domain Bacteria; phylum Acidobacteriota; class Vicinamibacteria; order Vicinamibacterales; family CAVVIG01; genus DATNBT01. Next base: position 2,844 of record DATNBT010000570.1, on the reverse strand, counting down.
CGGCGACCGGCACAGGCACGATCCAGAACGACGACGCGCAGTCGGTCGTCAGCATCGGCAATGTCAGCCTGGCGGAAGGCAATGCGGGCACGTCGAACGCGACGTTCATCGTCTCGTTGTCGAATCCGAGCGGCCTGACGGTCACGGTCAATTACGCGACCGCCGACGGCACCGCGACGGTCGCCGACAACGACTACGCGGCCGTCAGCGGCACGCTGACCTTTGCGCCAGGCGAGACGTCGAAGACGATCGCGGTGACCGTCAACGGCGACGTGAAGTTCGAGGCGGACGAGACGTTCACGGTGAATCTGTCGAGTCCGACCAACGCGGCGATCGGCGCGGGGACGGGCATCGGCACGATCCGGAATGACGACACCGTTCCGAGCGTGAGCATCAACGACGTGTCGGTGCCGGAAGGCAACTCGGGGACGGCGAGCGCGGTGTTTACGGTGACGCTGTCCAACCCGAGCTCGCAGACGGTGACGGTGAACTACGCGACGGCCGACGGCACGGCGACCGCGGCCGGCAACGACTATCTCCCGGCGGCCGGCACGCTGACGTTCTCGCCGGGCGAGACGTCCAGGACGGTCACGGTCAGCATCGCCGGCGACACGACGAACGAGGCCGACGAGACGTTCAGGGTCGACCTATCGGCTCCGGCCAATGCGGTGATTGGAGACGGTGAGGGCATCGGCACGATCGCGAACGACGATCCGCTGCCGGCTGTCAGCATCGACAACGTCAGCATCGTCGAAGGCGACGCGGGCGCGAACAACGCCGTGTTCGCCGTGACGCTTTCGGCTCCGAGCGGACAGACGGTGGTCGTGAACTTCGCGACCGCGAACGGGACCGCGACGGCCGGCAGCGACTATACGGCCACGAGCGGGACGCTGGTGTTCGCGCCTGGAGAAACGTCCAAGGCGGTCTCGGTCGCCGTGCTCGGCGACCTGTTCAACGAATCGGACGAGACGTTCACAGTGAACCTGTCCGGCGCGACCAACGCGATCATCGGCACGGGCGCCGGCACGGGCACGATTGTGAACAACGATCATGTGCCGCCGGTCCTGGCGGGCGTGCCCGCTCCGGTGACGGCGGAGGCGGCCGGCCCGGCCGGCGCCGTCGTGACCTACGCGCTCCCGACGGCCACCGGATCGACGGGCGAGCCGTTACCCGTCGTCTGCGTCCCGGCGTCGGGATCGACGTTCCCGCTCGGGTCGTCGTCTGTGGTCTGCACGGCGGCCGATGCGTTCGGCAACCAGGGCAGCGCGACGTTCACCGTGAAGGTGCAGGACACGACGAAGCCGGTGCTCACGCTCCCGGCGAATATCACCGTCGATGCGACGAGTCCGCTGGGCGCAGTCGTCACCTACGCAGTCTCGGCGTCCGACATCGTCAGCGGCAGCGTCGCGGTGATCTGCTCGAAGGCGTCGGGTACGACGTTCCCGATCGGCACCACCGTCGTGAACTGCACGGCGACCGACGGATCGGGAAACGCCGCGACGGGCAGCTTCAGCGTGCTCGTGCAGGCGGCCGCGGCGCAGGTGAGCAACCTGCTCGCCGAGGTGCAGGCGTTCAACCTGGCGCAGGGGATCACGAACAGCCTCGACGCCAAGCTGACGAACATCCTGAGCGCGCTGAACGCGGCGCAGAGCGGCAACGTCAGCAACGTCTGCGGCCAGCTCGGCGCGTTCATCAATCAGGTGGCGGCGCAGTCGGGCAAGGCGCTGACGACGGCGCAGGCGGCACAGCTGACCGCCGATGCACAGCGCATCCAGACGGTGGTTGGATGTAACTAGACGACGCGCTCGATCCGGCGATCGGGCACGAGCCAGATGAGCGCCACGGCCGCGTAGAGGACCCACGCGGCTTCGTGGCGCCACCATAACGCCGACGACACGGCGGCGATGTAGAGGCACAGCGAGACGTTGCCCTTCATGTCGCTGCCGACCGCCTGCCGCAGCTTCGAATGCGATCCCTGCGCGTGGATGATGACGCGGACGAGAATCGTGTACGACACGGCCGCGCCCAGCAGCACGCCGCCGTAAACCGCCGTCGGCAGCGGATCGCTTCCGTGTTCGCCCATCCAGTTCGTCGCAAACGGCACCAGCGACAGCCAGAAGAGCAGGTGCAGATTCGCCCACAGCATCGCGCCGGTCACGCGATCGACGACGTGGAACAGATGATGGTGGTTGTTCCAGTAGATGCCGAGGTAGATGAAGCTCAGGACGTACGCGCTGAACGTCGGCCCGAGCGCGCGCAGCGACGTCCAGTCCCCGCCCGCAGGCACCCGCAGCTCGAGCACCATGATCGTGATGAGGATGGCGACGACGCCGTCGCTGAACGCTTCGAGCCGCTGCTTATGCATCCGTTAGCGGGGAACCAGCCGGCCGTACACTTCGATGTGCCCGACGTTTACCCAGCCGCCGGACCCGTGGCCGGTGCCCGGCATGAGATCCGCGAAGCCGACCTCGTCGACCTTGCTCAGGTCCGGATGCTCGATCCATGACGCCGCGTCTCCGACGGGACCGTAGACGCCCGTCGTGACGACGCGTTCCGGGTCCAGCTTGACCCAGCGCACGCCGTAGAACGCGAACTCGGTTTCGAGGAAGGTCGTCGTGTTCGACTCGGCGTGATCGCCGACGAGCAACGTGCCGTCCGCGAGCTTGACGACGGGCCGCACCAGATGGAACGCCGACGCACGTGTCTGCCACTTCATCTTCGCGAGGCCTGACAGGTCGAGATAGTTCTTCTTGTCCCGGAGCAGCACCGCGATCGGCTCGGTCGCCAGGCCGGTCCACAGGTTGATCGGCGTCGCGCCGGTCGCGGCGCCCGAGATCGTCAGAT
>DATNBT010000569.1:0-6694 GCA_035571855.1 Vicinamibacterales bacterium | reverse complement strand
ATCGTCCGCGCGCCGCGTTCGGTCGCGATGTTGTCGGTGACGTCGTACTTCCCGCCCGTCTGCTGCACGACGGTCATCGTCCCGTCGCCGTTCGCGCTGATCGCGTAGCCCGTGCCCGGATCGAAGATGACGCCGTCAGAGCCCGCGCCGATCGCCGGCGTCGCGACGACGACGCCCTTGTCGGGATCCGACACGGCCATCACACGGTTGCCGCAGACGGAGAAGATGCGCCGCGCTTTGCGGTCCATCGCCATGCCGGACGGCCCGTCGCATCCCGTCAGCGCGTACTTCTTGGTGACGGCCGCCTTCGCGACGTCGATCTCGACAATCTCGCTCGTGTCTTCGATGTTGTCGTAGACCTTGCCCTTGCCGTCAGACACCGCGAACTCGGGTTTGCCCGGCAGCATCACCGTCGCGACGGCCTTGTCGGTCTTCGCGTCGATGATGGTCACGCTGCGTGAGCGGCCGTTAAACGCCAGTACCCGGCTCGTCGTCGCGTCGTACGTGATGTCGTCCGGGTTCATCTCCGTCGCGACCGTACCGGATGCCTTGAGCGTCTTCAGGTCGAACACCGTGACGTTGTTGCCGCGGCCGTTGCTGATGAAGCCCTTGTTGAGCTCGGGCGCGAGCGCGATGCCGTGAACGCCGGGCGTATCCGGAATGTCGCCGACGACCGTGTTCTTCTCGGTGTCCACCACGACCACGTGTGTGGCGTGCGACACGAAAAGCCGGTGACCGGGGCTGTCGACCGTCAGATAGTCCCAGCCGCCTTCGCCGCCGATTTTGATCTCGTTGAGGATGTGGTAACCGGTCGAAGCGGCGTGAAGGGCAAAGGGCAGAGAGCACAGGGCACCGAGTAGACCGACGAACAATGACTTCCGCATGCGGACCTCCCTCAAGAGGTCAGACGCTATCGCGTTTCGGGGAGAAAAGTCATCCGACATCCGCCCGAGGTGTATCCGCCGTATGACGTACGCTCGGGAGCAGCAGGTCTTCGAGGAAGAACGCCGCGAGATCGCTGCGGCCCGACAGCCCGGCCTTTTTGTAGATCGCGAGCGCCTGCTGCCGGACGGTTCGCTCGCTGGTCTTGCGCAGGTCTGCGATTTCCTTATGGCGCAGTCCCTTCAGCTGCAGAAGGGCGACGTCGCGTTCGGCGGGCGAGAGCCCCCACGTCTCGAACTGCGCGTCGATGGCGGCGCCCAGCCCCTTCAGGACGTCCTGCGCCTCGCGGCTCCAGCGCTGCGCGGCGGCGCGGCTCTCGTTCAGCTCACGGTCGAGCCGCTCCGATGTCAGGCGCGCCGACGCGAGCTGCCAGGCGTGCACGGCGATCCCGCCGAGCGCGGCGGCAAAGACGACGATCTCGAACGTCTGCGCCGCGAACGAGCCGTTCTGCCGGTAATCGATGATCGTGTCCACCGCCATGAGGACCGCGATGAAGGCGAACATCGCGATCGACGTCCAGGGCCGCATCCGGTCATTATGTGCCAAGCGCGCCGGCGGCGACGCGCGCGCTCGACCACGCCCATTGAAAGTTGAAGCCGCCGATGCGGCCGTCGACGTCGAGGATCTCGCCGACGAGCCACAGTCCCGCGCACACACGCGACGTCATCGTCGAGGGATCGATCTCGTCGAGCGTCACGCCGCCGGCAGTGGCTTCCGCGTAGTTGTAGCCGCGGTCGCCGGCGACGTCCAGCGGCCACGCCGTCAGCGCGTGCGTCAGCCGCCGTCGATCGTCGCGCGCGAGATGAGCGAGCGTGACGTCGTCCACTCCCGCGCGCTCGGTCAACGCCGTCGCGACCGACGCAGGCACGAGCGTCGATAACACCGTCGTCACCGATGCCTGCGAGCGGGACCGCGCGAGGGTCGTCCACCAGCGCTCGACTTCGTCGAAGTTCTGTCCGGGAACGAAACTGACGGTGAGAACCGCGCGGCGCTGTTCGAGCGTTGCCCGGAGCCAGTGCCGCGACATGTTCAGCGCGAGCGGTCCGCTGATGCCGAAGTGCGTCCATAGGAGCGAGCCCGCAAGCTGCGTGGCCACGCGATCGTCGACGCGCAGCGTGAGTTCCGCCTCGTGAGCGACGCCGCCCAGTTGTTTGTGTATCGCGCCGGCTGGGTTGCCGAGCCGCAACGGCACCAGCGCGGGCGTCGGGGGCACGATCGTGTGACCGAGCGCACGCGCGATGTCGAAGCCGGCGCCGTCGCTCCCGCTCTTTGGAAGCGACCGGCCGCCGGTCGCCAGCACGACGCGGCGTGCCTCGACAGCGAGCTCGCCGGCGTGGATCAGAAAACCGTCCGCCCGCCGCTCGACGGCATCGACGCGCGCACCGGAGCGCAGTTCGACGCCAACGCGTCCGGCCTCGCGAAGGAGCGCGTTGAGGACGTCCCGCGCGCTGTTTGAATCCGGAAAGAGCTTTCCGCCCGGCTCTTCATGCAGCCTGACGCCGATCTCTCGGAAGAACGCGATCGTTTCCTCGACGGGCAGTCCGCGGAGGACGCGGCGGATGATCGATCGCCGTCCGCCGTTGAAGTCCGCGTCGGTGACGATGGTGTTCGTCACGTTGCAGCGTCCACCGCCGCTGACGAGAATCTTGGCGCCGGGGCGGCGGGCGCCGTCGAGAAGAACGATCGATGTACTGGGATGAAGGCGTCGCGCGAAGATCGCGGTCGCCAGGCCGGCGGCGCCGGCGCCGACGATGGCGATCTCCGCCTTCTCGGCTCCGCCGCGGCGGCGGGACAGGTCGCTCAGCAGGTTTGTAGTTTACGCCGCGCTCGTGGCTCCCGCGATGAAGGCTTCCGCTTCGCTGACAGGCACGCTGGAGATCGCGCCGCACTTGTTGCAACGAATCGTGCGGTTGTTCGGGTCGTCGGCCTTGCCGATGACCTCGGTCCGGTGGCTCCCGCACTTCGGACAAACGGGCGGAGTCGTGGGTCTGTTTACAACTTCGAGCTTCGACGCAAAGTGAACCATGATGTCGCATAGAGTTCCAAGAACCTTGCCAACGAAACCCGTCACGGGTGGCAGTTGTTAACCATATTGTTTGCAGTAATTTATCCGCATCAGAGACGGGCACTTACCTCCGGATATATGTCCTGATTTGCGGCACCAATAGCCCGCTCATAACGAGGGTGTAAGATGCGCGAACCTATGCGAGCTCCGAGACTGTGCATTCTCGCGCTGTCGCTGGCAGCGCTTGCGGCGACGCCGTCGCTCGCGGCCCAGCACAGCACCGCGCAGGACATCGAAGACGGCGGCCGCGTCTTCAGAAATACCTGCGCGAACTGCCACGGCCCTGACGGCGATCAGGTGTCGGGCATCGATCTTGGCCGCAACATCTTCCGCCGCGCGAAGACCGACGACGATCTCGTGCAGATTATCCGCACCGGCGTGCCGGGCACGGGCATGCCGGCGTCGGACATGTCGGTCGCCCAGGCCGAACAGGTCGTCTCCTATCTGCGCTCGGTGGCATCGACGAAGCGGAGCACGTCGGCCGTCGGCGACATCGCGCGCGGCAAGACGCTGTTCGAGACCAAGGGCGCGTGCGCGAGCTGTCATCGCGTCAACGGCGTCGGCTCCCGCCTCGGTCCGGACTTGAGCAACGTCGGACAGCTTCGCCGCGCGGTGGAGCTCGAGACCTCGCTCGTCGATCCCAACAAGGAAATCCTCTACACGAGCCGCCCGTACCGCGTCGTGACGAAGGACGGCCGGACGGTGACCGGGCGCCTGCTGAATCTCGACACGTTCAACGTCCTGCTGCTCGACAGCAAAGAGCAGCTGCGTTCGTTCGAGAAGACAAACCTCCGCGACTTCGGGTTCATCGAGGTCTCGCCGATGCCGTCGTACAAAGAGAAGTTCAACGCCCAGGAGCTCGCCGACGTGGTCAGCTACCTGGTGTCGCTGAAGGGCAGGGTCGCGCCATGAAACGTGTGCTGATGATTGCGGCGGTGTGCGCGTGCGCGGTGACGCTGCGCGCGCAGCAGGTGACGTTCGATCGCATCCTGCATCCCGAGAAGGAACCGCAGAACTGGCTGAGCTACTCGCAGAACCTCTTCAACCAGCGCTTCAGCCCGCTGACGCAGATCACTCCGGGCAACGCGAAGAACCTCGAGCTGCAGTGGGTGTGGCAGAGCAAGTCGCTCGAGAAGTTCGAGGCCACCGCCCTCGTCGTCGACGGCGTGCTCTACACGCTGCAGGGGCCGCCCGCGCAGGGCGTTTACGAGGTCGTCGCGCTCGACGCGGCGAGCGGACGTCCGTTCTGGACGCTGGAATACAAGCCGATGCTCGAGGCGCGCCCGTGCTGCGGCCGCGTCAGCCGCGGCCTGGCGATCCTGGGCGACACGCTCTACATGGGCACGATCGACGCGCACCTGGTGGCGATCGACGCGAAGACCGGCAAGATCATCTGGGATCACACCGTCGAAAAAGTCGGCGACAAGCCGATCGAGAAGTTCGCGATCACGCACGCACCCGTCGTCATCAAAGACAAGATCGTCGTCGGCATCGCGGGCGGCGATCTCGGCGTCCGCGGGTTCATCTGCGCGTTCGACGCCAGGACCGGCAAGGAGCTTTGGCGGACGTACACCGTCCCGGCGAAAGGCGAGCCCGGGAATGAAACGTGGTCGGGCGACTCGTGGAAAACCGGCGGCGCCGGCGTCTGGAACAGCGGCGCGTACGATCCCGAGTCGAATCTCGTGTACTTCGGCACCGGCAATCCCGCGCCCGACTGGGACGGCCGCGAGCGCCTCGGCGACAACTTGTACAGCGACAGCGTGCTCGCGCTCGACGCCGATACCGGCAAGCTGAAGTGGCATTACCAGTTCACGCCGCACGACGAAGTCGATTACGACTCGACGCAGGTCCCCGTCCTCGCCGACATCCAGTGGGAAGGCAAGCCGCGCAAGGTGATGCTGTGGGCGAACCGCAACGGCCTCGCGTACGTCATCGATCGGACCAACGGCGAATTCCTGCTCGGCAAGCCGTTCGTGAAGGTGACGTGGATGGACGGCTTCGATCCGAAGGGCCGCCCGATCCGCATTCCGGGACAGGTGCCGACGCTCGAAGGCTCGCTGATCCGGCCGCACGTGCTCGGCGCGACCAACTGGGCGCCGCCGTCGTACAGTCCGCGCACGGGATTGTTCTACGTCGCGGGCTGGGAGAATTCCGCGCTCATCGCCACCCAGGGCAAATTCCCCGGCGCCGCGGGCATTCCAAACGGCACGCCGATGGGGCAGGCGACGCTGACGCCGAACTACAAGAAAGAGGACGAAGGCTTCGGCGTGATCCGCGCGCTCGATCCCCACGGTCTCACCCGCAAGTGGGAATTCAAGATGAACGACATCACCTGGGCGGGCGTCCTGACGACGGCGTCGGACGTGCTGTTCAGCGGCGGCAAGGAAGGCTATTTCCTTGCGCTCGACGCCAGGAACGGCGAGCTGCTCTGGAAGGTGGCGCTCGGCGGACAGATCAACAGCGGTCCGATGTCGTACTCGGTAAACGGAAAGCAGTACGTGACCGTAGCTGCCGGCAGTGCACTGTTTGCTTTTGCTGTGAGGTGACGCAATGGAACAACCGGATCGCAAGAAGGCCGCTGACTATCCGCAGGAACTGCTCGACCTCTTTCACGAGTATCAGCACGGCGAGATCGATCGCCGCGCGTTCCTCGACAAGGCGAAGAAGTGGGCCGTCGGTGGTTTGACCGCGATGGCGATCCTCGAGAGCCTGCGGCCCAACTATGCCTGGGCCGAACAGGTGAAGAAGGACGATCCGCGAATCAAAGTCAGCTACGAAACCGTGGACTCGCCGCAGGGCAACGGCAACATCAAGGGCTACTTCGCCCGGCCGGCGAGCATGAGCGGCAAGCTGCCCGCCGTGCTCGTCATCCACGAAAACCGCGGGCTGAACCCGTATGTCGAAGACGTCGCCCGCCGCTTCGCGGTCGCCAACTTCATCGCGTTCGCCCCGGACGGCCTGACCTCGGTCGGCGGGTTCCCGGGCAACGACGAAGAAGGCGCCGTGAAATTCCGCGCGGTCGACGGCCGCAAGATGACCGAGGACTTCGTTGCGTCCGCTTACTGGCTGAAGAAGCGTCCGGAGAGCACGGGCAAGCTCGGAGCGATCGGCTTCTGCTTCGGCGGCGGCATCGTCAACCAGCTGGCAGTCCGTCTCGGCAACGACCTCAACGCCGGCGCACCGTTCTACGGCAGGCAGCCGAGCGCGGAAGATGCGGCGAAGATCACGGCGCCGCTGATGCTGCACTACGCCGACGCGACGATCGACACCGGCGTCGGCAACGGCATCGCGCCGTTTACCGCCGCGCTCAAGGCGAACAACAAGAAGTACGAAGTGTTCGAGTACAAGGGCGCGCAGCACGGCTTCCACAACGACACGACGCCGCGCTACGACGAGAAGAGCGCGACGCTCGCGTGGAACCGGACGCTGGAGTTCTTCAACAGGAACCTGAGGTAGCCGCATGATTCTCGAGCTGGCGCTCGCCGCAGCCACCGCGCAGACCGCGTCGAAATCCGCGGACTGCGCCGTGATGAAGAACTTCAAGTTGCCCGGCGTCACGCTCGAGATCACCAGGTCCGAATGGCAGCCGGCGGGAACGGAGCCGCCGCGCGCGAACCCGAACGCGCCGCCGGCTCCGTACAAGCTCCCCGCCTACTGCCGCGTCGACGGCATGATCGACAGGCGGAC
>DATNBT010000568.1:0-3509 GCA_035571855.1 Vicinamibacterales bacterium | reverse complement strand
GGATCGGCAGATACGACGAGTCGAGAATCGCATCGAGCGCGTTCTTCAGCCGTTTCGAAAACGTGTACTGCGAGCGGCCGATCGTCCGCTTCTGCCGCGTGTACGGAATGAACGCGGTGCGGTAGCCGAACCAGAGAATGTCGCCCTGGAAGAAGCGATTGCGGGCCTCGACGCTGTTGAACGCGTCCATCGCGACACGATCGAGCAGAATGCAATCGAATCCGCCTTCGGGGATCTGCGGATACGACATGCGGACGATGCGATAGAACAGCCGCGACCACAGCTTCGCGGCCAGGCGATCCTCGCGTCCCTCACGGAATGCGATCACGACCTCGGCGCCCTGCTGCCACTGGTCAATCATTTTCGGCACGAGTTCCACGGGATCCTGCAAGTCGGCGGACAGGTTGATCACGACGTCGCCCTGCGCGTGTTTGAAGCCGGCCAGCATCGCCGCCATCTGGCCGAAGTTGCGCGTGAAGGAAATGACCGTCACTCGCGGATCCCGCGCGCCGAGCGCACGGAGTTCGCCGAGCGATCCGTCGTCGGATCCGTCATCGACGAACACCATCGAACACTGCCAGGCGCTCAGCGGCCCGTTCGATGGGTCGAACAGGCCGGCGATGCGTTCGTACGTCAGCGTCACTGCCCGCTCGTTGCGGTACACCGGAATGACGAAGGCGACGGTGCCGGGCCGTCGCGTCACGATGCCCGCCTCGTCGAGAGCAGAAGATCGCAGATCGCCTGCACCGTGTCCGCCCCGAGGGTTCCATAGAGCGGCAGGCACAACACCTGAGACGCGGCTCTGCGCGCGACCGGCAGGCACGACGGCCGCGCGGACGGAAGATCGCGATAGGACTCGTAGTCGCTGCAGAGCGGATAGAAGTATTTTCTGGTGAAGACGTTGTACGTTTTCATCGTCTCGTGCACCTCGTCGCGCGTCCGGCCGAAGCGCGCGTGGTCCACGAGCACGGCGCAATACTGACAGCTGCTCTCGACGCCTGGCAGCTGCGGCATCAAGGTCAGCCCCTCGATGCGGCCGAGCCTCTGCTGATAGATCGCGAGCAGCTCGCGCCGCCGCGCGACCTCCTCGTCGACATGCGCGAGCACCGTCATGCCGAGCGCCGCCTGCAGCTCGTTCATCTTGCCGTTGAGTCCGATGCCTTCCACTTCTTCCTGACCGGCGATCCCGAAGTTCTTCAGGCGCTCGATGCGGTGACGCAGACCGGCGTCGGCGCAGGCAATGGCGCCGCCCTCAGCCGTATGAAACAGCTTGGTGGCATGAAAGCTGAACATCGTCGCGTCGCCGAACGTGCCGACGCCGCGGCCGTCGATGCGGACGCCGAAAGCGTGCGCGCCATCGTACACGACGCGAAGGCCGCGGCGGGCGGCGATGCCGCTCAGCGCGTCGACGTCGCAGGGCGTACCGTAGACGTGCACGCCGAGAATCGCGGTCGTCTTCGGCGTGACGAGGGCCTCGACGTGAGCCGGATCGATCGTCAGCCGCACAGGATCGATGTCGGCGAACACCGGGGTGATGCCCGCCCATGCGAGCACATGCGGCGTTGCAGGGAACGTGAACGGCGTCGTGATGACTTCGCCCCGCAGATTGAGCGCGCGGATCGCGATCAGCAGCGCGATTGTGCCGTTGTTGAACAGCGACAGCTGTTCGACCCCGAGCCTCGCGGCAATCGCGCGCTCGAGCTGCTCATGCTGCTCCCCGCCGTTGGTCAGCCACTGCGTCTTCCAGACGTCGCCGAGCCGCGCCTGAAGCTCGTCGAGCGCCGGCAGCAGCGGCCGCGTCACGTAAATCGGTTCAGAAAATGGTCGAATCACCTGGACGCGAACTCCGAAGCCAGCAGGCCCATCACGTGGACGTCCTCGTACCGGCCGTTCTTGAATGCGGCGTCGCGCATCGTGCCCTCATGCCTGAAGCCCGCTTTTTCATACATTCGCTGCGCTGCCGCGTTGGAATCGAGCACGAAGAGATAGATCCGATGCAGGTTGAGATCGCGGAATCCGTGGCCGAGCATGGCGCGCGTCGCTTCGGTGCCAATGCCGTGGCCGTGCGCGGCCCGATCGCCCAGCATGATATGCAGCTCGGCGCGCTTGTGCACGGGGTCGATGCCGGTCAGGCTGACAACGCCGATCGGCTCGCGTTCGCCGCCCGCGCAGATCGCACAGCGGACGTCCGTGCCCCTCCGTTGCAGGTATTGCTCGAACCACTGCTCGTCGACTTCGATGCCGATGTGCCGGTGCGGCGCCCCTAGGCCGGCGGTGATCTGGCGATCCTGACGCCACCTGTTGATCGCCGGAACGTCTCCCCGCTCGAGCTCGCGCAGAAGCGTCATGCCGCGCCCTCGATCACCGCGTCGCCCACGCGCGTCATCGCATCCGGCGTGTACCGATGATCCACGGGCAGCGGCAGCAGCCGCTTCGCGAGCTCGCGCTCCCATTCAAACCCCGGCGACTCCCGCGCGATGACCTCGGGCCACAGACGGGGCACGAAGATCTCCTGTCGCCACAGCCGTTCGTGCAGATCTCCGCGGGCCGGCAGGAATGGATAGCAGAACGGCACGGCACCGGCGTCGAGCGTCATCGGCAGCTGAAGCGTGTTGACGGCCCCGAGCCGCGCGTGCAGCGCGCCGAAGTTCCGGCGACGCGCCGTCTTCGCCTCTTCATATGCCACTGCATTCAGCGTACGCCGCGTCAGGCTGGACGGCGCCAGTACTTCGTCCGACACCCTGGACTCCGCCTCGACGTACTGGCGATACGCAAGCCGCCGGCCGCCGGCCGCCGTTGTCCGCAGATGTTCGGCGGGCGCGCCTTCGTTCGCACGCGCCGGGTGAACGTCCGCGGCACGCGGACCATAGAGATACGCGCCGTCGGGGACGCCGAAGAACTTCCTGGCCGAGTTGAACGACCACGCCGATCCGTGACCGCGCCTGAAGAACGCCTGCGTGTCGTCGACGATCGCCCGCCCGGCGAGTGCGCCGGCAATCGTGTCCGCGCCGCAGGCTTTGAGATCGAAGTAGTTTGCGTACAGCACCGACGCGTCGGACGGCCACTCCGCCGGAAGGGGATCGAGCGACCGGGTGACGCCGTAGAACTCGAACGGAATACCCAGCCGCTTCAGGGGGACAAGCGCCGCGTCACATATATAAAAAGGGACGAGCACGCGCGCGGGCCGCGTCATCTCGAGGACGGCGCGAAAGCAGGCCCGGCCGCTCGTGAGGGCGGACGCATTCGTGTGCCATGGCCCGTGATCCTCGCGGCCCGGCTCCATCCCGAAGAATCCACCGATGGCGGTCACGCGATCTCGCAGTCGGTCAGGAAACCGCGCACACGATCGACGGGGTTGAACATCAGCACGTCGACGATCGACAGCCACGGGACGAACGGCGCGCCGAACTGGGCGTACTCGATCGGCCTCGACTGGATGAACTGCAGCTCGATGCCATCGGCGCGAAACCTGTCGCGCGAATAGAGCTCGTGGCCGCCGCTGACGTTGA
>DATNBT010000567.1:0-18616 GCA_035571855.1 Vicinamibacterales bacterium | reverse complement strand
CGAGACGATGTGGTGATACACGCGTCCGATGACGATGCGATGGAGCGGATCCGAGCGGCTGATCTTGTAGCCGTTCACGATGTCGACGCCCTCGCGCATCTCGGCCCAGAGCAGCGTCATCTCCGCCGGGTCGTACTGCGCGTCGCCGTCGGTGTAGAAGATCAGATCTTTGGTGGCCGAGCGCACGCCCGTCTGTATCGCGCCGCCGTACCCGCGGTTCTTCGCGTGGTGGACCACGCGCACGCGCGGATACTTGCGCGCGAGCTCGTCGGCGATGTCCGCGGTCGCGTCCGCGCTGCCGTCGTCGACGACGATGACTTCGTAGTCGGCCGTCAGCTCGGCCGCGGCCGCGTCGGCGCGAATGACCATGCTGGCGATCGTGCCGCTGTCGTTGTACGCCGGAAAAAAGACGCTCAGGCTCGGTGGCAAATGTGTCCCAAAGATACTACGAGTCCCGGCCGATGAGCCGCCACGGTGTGACGGCGGATTCGATCATCACCGCGCGCGACAGCTTCGACTCGCCGAGCCGCCGCTCGACGAACGTTATCGGCACTTCGCCGACCCGGCACCCGCGGCGGGCGGCCACGTACAGCATCTCGATCAGGAACGAATAGCCGTCGGAGATGAAGCGGTCGAGCGGCATCCCGACCAGGGCCTCCCGGCGCCAGCAGCGGTAGCCGCTCGTGCAGTCGCGTGCACTGAGCCGCGTCACAGTACGTACGTACATGTTGGCGAACCGGCTGAGGAGCCGGCGTCGAAGCGGCCAGTTGACGATTGTTCCGCCGGACACGTAGCGGGAGCCGATGACGACATCCGCCGTCGCGGTCCCGGCGATGAGCCGCGGCAGTTCCGCGGGATCGTGCGAGAGATCGGCGTCCATCTGGCAGATGACATCGACCGGCTCGTCCACGGCCAGCTTCAGGCCGTCGACGTACGACCGGCCCAGCCCGCGGTTGGCGCGGCGATGCAGCACGCGCAGCCGTCCTTCATGCCGCGCGGCCAGATCGTGCGCCAGCGCCGCCGTCCCGTCGGGCGAGTCGTCGTCGACGACGAGGACGCTCACGTGCGGATGCGCGAGCAGTCCCTCGACGAGCAGCGGGAGATTCTCGCGCTCGTTGTACGTGGGGACGACGACGAGCGCGGTCGGTGCGGTGCCGGTCATCGATCGTGCCGTTCGAACCGGAGCGCGGAGATCTGCTCGGACACCAGTCCGACCAGGAAGATGATCACGCTCAGCAGAATCAGCAGCACCGAAGAATTCGTGACGTGCGACTGCGTGACAATCGTCCAGAGGGCATACGCGCTGCCGATCGCGAACGACGCGAGCGCGAGCGGGAGGAACACGCGCATGGGGCTGAAGATCGTGATCACTTTCAGCAGGATCACGAAGAACTGCATCCCGTCAGGGCCGAAGCGGATCTTCGACCGTCCTTCACGCACGGCCGCGTCCACGGGTTCGAACCACACGCTGTACCCGGCTTTCATGAACGCCAGCGTGGTGGTCGTCGGCGTCGAGAATCCGTTGGGAAGCAGGTGGAGGAATTCGAGGAAATGTTCGCGGCGTGCCGCGCGGAATCCCGACGTGAGGTCCGGGATCCGCTGTCCGGTCAGGTAGCTCGCGATCGCATTCAGCGCCCGGTTGCCGAACCGCCTCGCCGCGTTCGCCTGCGTCGTCGGCGATCGCGCGCCGACGACCAGCTCGTAGTCGTCGAGCCGCGCGATCAGGCGCGGCGCGTCGGCCGGACGATGCTGGCCGTCGCCGTCCATGACGAGGACGAACGCTCCGGACGCGTTGCGGATGCCGGTCTTGACTGCGGCGCCGTTGCCTTTGTTGTACGGGTGACGGACGACGCGCGCGCCCGCGTCGGCGGCATGCCTCGCGGTGTCGTCAGTCGAGCCGTCGTCGACGACGATGACTTCCCGCCACTGCGCGGTCTGCCGCAGCGCTGACACCAGCGAGGCAATCGAGCCGCCCTCGTTGTACGCCGGAACGACGACAGAAACCGCTTCCGTCATGCGCCGGCGGCTCTCATCAGCCTGTCGATCGCATCGTCCCACGAGATGCCGCGCACGCGGTCGTACCCGGCGTCGCCCATCGCGGCCGCGCGCTTCGCGTCGGACACGGTGGCCGCCATCGCCGCGCCGAGGCTCTGCGCGTCCGGTACGGAGACGGCGCCGCTGACGCCGTCGACGACGAACTCGAGCGGGCCGCCGGCGTCCGTCGTGGTGACGACCGGCTTGCGGGCGAGGAACGCCTCGAGCGTGACGTATCCGTAGTCTTCGTCGTACGGCGGAAAGACGACCGCGGCCGCGCCGGCGTAGAGATTCACGAGCGCCGCGTCGTCGAGGGGGCCCGTGAACGTCACGCGATCCGCGACGCCGGCCGAGGCGGCGCGTCCTTCGAGATCCGGCCGCAGCGGACCTTCGCCGACGACGATCAGGCGCCAGCGCCGATCGACGTGCGCGAGCGCGTCGATGACGAGCTCGACGCGTTTGTTGCCTTCGAGCCGCCCGACCGAGAGGAAGTAATCGCCGTACGGTCCGCTCTTCAGCTTTCCGGCCAGCGGCGGCGGATGGTAGAGCGCCTCCGCCCGCAGTCCGTTGTATCGCGAGACCCGTTCCGCGGTGTTGCGCGCGTTGCTGAAGATCGCGCGGGACTCGCCGAGCGCCTTCGTGTCGAGCTCGATGAGCCGATCGCGCAGCCGCACGTCGGCGGGATCGTGCGTGAACTCGCTGTACGGCGTGCCGCAGAGATCGTAGATCGCGCGGTACTGGTGGAAGAGCCAGGTGATCTTGCTGGGATGCCTGATGAAGTAGGAGGGAAACTTCGTCGCGATCGCGAGGTCGATGCGCTCGCCGTTCGATTCGCTCACGTCGAGCATCTTCCAGGCGGCCACCTGCGCCAGCAGTTCCTGCTTCGGATACCACTTGAAGGGAACCGCGACGCGCTCGACGCGATATCCGCGCCGGCGGAGGTTGTCGACCAGTCCGCGCGCGTGCAACTCGGCGCCGCCGTGCACGAAAGGCACCTGGGCCTCGCAGACGACGACGGTCCTGATCATGTCGCGTGGCGGAAGTTGATGATGTCGCCGTCGACCACGATGTATTCCTTGCCTTCGAGGCGGACCTCGCCGTGATCGCGGCACGCGGCCATGGAGCCGCGGGTGATCAGCGCGTCGTAGCTGACGACTTCGGCGCGGATGAAGCCGCGCTGGATGTCGCTGTGGATTTCGCCGGCGGCGGCCGGCGCGGTCAGGTTGCGCGGAATCGACCACGCGCGGCATTCGTCTTCGCCGACGGTGAAGAACGAGATGTAGCCGAGCAGCTCGTAGCTCGCGCGGATGACGCGATCGAGGCCGGATTCCTTCAGCCCGAGATCGGCGAGGAACGCGGCGGCGTCGGCCGGCTCGAGCTGCGCGATCTCGAGCTCGATTTTCGCGCAGACGGCGACGGCGCCCGTGGCCGCGCGCGACAGAAACTGCGTCAGTCCCGCCGCCCCGGCGGCCGTGTGGGTGTCGTCCGCGACGTTCGCTTCGTCGACGTTCAGCACGATCAGCAGCGGCTTCGCCGAGAGGAACTGAAATCCGCGGAGGCGCCTGAGATCGTCACCCTGAAGGTTCAGCGAGCGGAGCGGCCGTCCCTCTTCGAGCGCGGCTCTGCACTGCGTGAGGACCGCCTTCTCGCGCTCGAGCTCCGGCGATTTTCCCTTCTTGAGATCTTTGTCGACGCGTTCGAGCCGGCGCTCGGTGAGCCCGAGGTCCGCGAGGATCAGCTCGTCTTCCATCGCCTGCGCGTCGCGCGAGGGATGCACGGATCCCGATGGATGCGGCACGGTCGGATCGTTGAACGCGCGCACGACGTGCACGAGCGCGTCGGCGTTCTTGTACGCGGCGACGTCGACGAGCGCCTGGGCGGCGCCGGCCTGCACCGGCATGGCGAGATCGGCGAATTCGATGGTCGCGGGCACGCGCTTTTTCGGGTTGTACATCGCCGTCAGGCGATCGAGCCGCTCGTCGGGCACCTTCGAGATGCCGATGGTCGCCTCCGCCTTCCCGTGAGACGCCCTCGAAGGCTCCCGGGCGCTGGTCATGAGCTGAAAAAGAGTGGTTTTTCCGGTCTGGCCGAAGCCGATAAGCGCCGCACGCAGCATGGGTTGAACCCTGCATCGTAACACGCGCTTTCGTGGCGTCCCCTCGTGAAGCGTCGGGCGTACGACCGCAGGGGCGATTAAAAGGCGAAGATTTGGCGTAACTTGTTGACCACACAATATTTTGCGGTTGACTTCGCAGAGGCACAACCCTACTATCGTCGTGGATTTTTGTGGATCAGAGTGGAGTAGTGTCTCGTGCTCAGGGGTAGTACCACCGCCCGCATTGATGACAAGGGGAGGCTCAAGGTTCCGAACGCCTTTCGCCGTCTTGTCGAACAGAAGCACGGCCGTGAGGTCTTCCTGACCAGCCTCACCGGGGAGTACGTCCGCATTTATCCGATGCCGGTCTGGCTCGAGCTCGAAGAAAAGCTCGCGGCGATGCCGTCGACCCATCCGTCGAAGCTGCGGTACCTCGATCGCATCAACTACTTCGGCAGCGACGCCGAGCTCGACGCGCAGGGACGCGTGATGATCCCCGCGCGGCTGCGCGACGCCGCGTCGATGAGCGGCGACGTCGACGTTCTCGGCCAGGTCAACTACCTCGACGTGTGGAGCCACGATCGCTTCGTCGCGAAGATGCAGCGCGAGCCGTTCACGGACGACGATGCGCGCGCGCTGTCGGAGTTCGGGATATGACGGCCGGGCACATTCCGGTCATGACGGCCGAAGCGCTGAGGTTTCTGGAGCCCGGGCGCGGCGGCGTGTTCGTGGACTGCACGCTCGGGCTTGGCGGCCACGCGAAGGCGATGCTCGAGGCCGGCGCCTCGCGCGTCATCGGCATCGATCGCGACACCGATGCTCTGGCGGCCGCGCGTGTAACTCTTGCACCGTGGGCGGAAAAGACGGAGCTCGTCCATTCGGACTATCGGGCGATCTCGTCCGTTCTTGACGGACTCGACGTCGCCGTCGTGGACGGCGCCCTGGCCGATCTCGGCGTGTCGTCGATGCAGTTCGACGCGCCGGGGCGGGGATTCAGCTTCCAGCGCGACGAACCCCTCGACATGCGCATGGATCGCACATCGGGCGAGACCGCGGCGCAGCTGATTGCGGACGCGGACGAACGCGAGCTGGCTGACACGATCTATGCATACGGCGAGGAACGCTTCTCGCGCCGCATCGCGCGCGCGATTGTCGAAGCCCGCCGCGAGGCTCCCATCGACACCACGCTCAGGCTGGCGGCCATCGTCCGCCGCGCCGTTCCGTCGCGCGGGTATCAGCGGATCGATCCGGCGACGCGCACGTTCCAGGCGCTGCGCATCTGGGTCAATCGCGAGCTCGACGGCCTCGACGCGTTTCTGCTCGCCGCGGCGACGCGCCTGCGCGCCGGCGCCCGGCTGGTCGTGATCACGTTCCACTCGCTCGAGGACCGCATCGTGAAGCACACGCTGCGCGGGCTCGAGAAGAGCGCGGACGCCGCGCTCAAAGTGCTGACGAAAAAGCCCGTCATTCCCGGAGACGACGAGATCGCGCGCAATCCGCGGGCGCGCAGCGCGAAGCTCCGGGCGGCGGAGAGGCTGGCGTAACCCATGGCCGAACCCTTCGAGTACGCGATCCGCAAGGACGTCCGCAACAACCCGATCGTGCGGGAAGTCGATCACGCGCGTCAGCGCGAGCTGTGGAAGTCGGTCGGCCTGACGGCGTTCCTCGTCGTGCTCGCGCTCTTCTTCGCCTGGCCGCACTTCGAGATGACCCTCAACGGCTACCGCATCGAGCAGCTCCAGAAGGAGAAGGACGCCGAGGAGGAGCTGACGCGCCAACTGCGCCTTGAAATCGAGACGCTGCGATCGCCGACGCGGATCGAGACGCTCGCCACCACGCGCCTGCACCTCGTCACGCCGAAGCAGGACGAAGCGATCGTCCTCGAACGCGTCGTCCCGGCGGAGCTTCCGTCCTCGTCGCTCGTGGCCAGCCGGTGAACGCCGTGAAAGACTCCACTGCTCCTGCCGACTGGCGCGAGACGCTTCGCAGGCGGACGATGATCACCGCGATCTTCATCGCGGCCTGGATGGCCGGCATCGAAGCGCGGCTCGTCGTCCTCCAGGTGGTGCGCAGCAAGGACCTGTCGAAGATTGCGGCGCGGCAGCAGATGTCGCGCACGAACACCGCGGCCAAGCGCGGCGACATCCTCGACCGGCGGGGCCAGGTGCTGGCCACCAGCGTCAGCGCGGACTCGATCTACGCCGTGCCCTCGGCGATTGAGGATCCGAAGGCGACGGTCGCGGCGCTCTGCAGGGCGCTCGGCGACTGCACGGGCAAGGAACGCGATTCGCTCGTCGAGAAGCTCGGAAAGTCGCGCGCGTTCGCGTATGTGAGACGGCACGTCTCACCGGACGAAGCGCAGCGTGTCGCCGCGCTGAATCTCAAGGAAATCGGCTTCGTCAAGGAAGACCGGCGGTTCTACCCGAACAAGGAACTGGCGGCGCATCTGCTCGGCTACGTCGGCCTGGACAATCAGGGCCTCAACGGCCTCGAGTTCACGTACGACGCGCAGATTCGCGGCAAGGCCGGCACCGTGCTCGTGCAGACCGACGCGCGCCGCCGCGCGTTCGCGCGCGTCGAGACGCCGCCGACCGCCGGATCGACCGTCGAGCTCACGATCGACGAGTACCTGCAGCACATCGCGGAGCGCGAGCTCCACGCGGGCGTGATCGAGAACAGGGCCGTGGGCGGGTCCGCGATCATCATGAACCCGCACACCGGCGAGATTCTCGCGATGGCCAACGAGCCGACGTTCAACCCGAACGTCTATCGCGAGTTCGACGACGTCGATCGGCGCAATCGCGCCGTGCAGGATCTCTACGAGCCGGGATCGACGTTCAAAGTCGTGACGGTGTCCGCGGCGCTCGAAGAGAAAGTGATGACGCCCGACACGATCATCGACACGCATCCGGGACGGATTCAGGTGGCGCCCGGCCGCATCGTCAGGGAAAACGAGGGCCACGACTACGGCGTCATCCCGCTCAGCCAGGTGATCGTCGAGTCGAGCAACGTCGGCGCGATCAAGATCGGCTGGAAAGTCGGCGCCGAGCGGATGGGCCGCTACGTCGGCCTGTACGGCTTCGGTCATCAGGTGTCGCGCGATTTCCCGAGCGAGAGCCCGGGCATCGTCTGGGATCCGGCGAAGCTGAACGACGGCGGCCTGGCGTCCGTGGCCATGGGGTACCAGGTCGGCGTCACGCCGCTGCAGATCGTCGCGGCCGTGAGTTCGGTCGCCAACGGAGGGCAGTACATCGAACCGCGCGTCATTCACGCGGTGTACAAGGACAACCGCCGGTTCGTCGTTCAGCCGAGCGTCAAGCGACGCATCGTCAGCGCCGACACGGCGGCGGCGATGACGTCGATCATGGAAGGCGTCGTCTCCGCGGAGAAGGGGACGGCGCACGCGGCGCAGATTCCCGGCTTCACGATCGCCGGCAAGACGGGAACCGCGGCGAAGCTCGTCAACGGCCGCTACTCGCACACCGAATACAACGCGTCGTTCGTCGGCTTCGTGCCGTCGCGCGATCCGGCGGTCGCCATCGTCGTCGTCGTCGATTCACCGCACGGGCCGAACCGGTATTTCGGCGGCACGGTGTCAGCCCCGATCTTCAAGCGGATCGCCGAAGCGACGCTGCGCTACATGGGAATCGGCCAGACGATCAACCCGGTTCCGCCGGTGCTTGTCGCGCGTCACGACGACAGCGCCGCGGAACGCGTGTCGACGTCTGCCGACGCAGCCGACACGGCCACGATCAACTTCGTCTCCGACGGACCGCCGGGAACGATGCCCGACCTTCGCGGCCTGAGCGCGCGCGAGGCGCTGCGCAAGATGATCCGGCTCGGCCTCACCGCGCGCGTCGACGGCGACGGCTTCGTCGTCTCGCAGGATCCGCCGGCCGGCGCCCCGCTCGACAGCGTGAGCACCGGTCGAGTGACGCTCGCTCGCACCGTCGTGCGGCAGGAGCCGGCGCGGCCATGAAGCTGTCGGACGTGCAGGCGGCCGTCGGGCAGAAGCGCGCCGTCACCGGCGTGGCGTACGACTCGCGCGCCGTCGTTCCCGGCCAGGTGTTCGTCGCGCTGAAAGGCGTGAAGACCGACGGAACGAGATTCGTGCAGCAGGCCGTCGAACGGGGAGCGATCGCGATCGTGTCGCAGGAGCCGCTGAGCGGCGTCGCCGTCCCGGTGCTCGAGACCGGCGACGCCAGACTCGCGCTCGCGGAGCTGGCCGCCGACTTCTACGGCCACCCGAGCGAGCAGATGCGTGTCGTCGGCATCACCGGCACGAACGGCAAGACGACGACCGCGCATCTGACCGCCGCGATTTTCGAGGCCGGCGGGGTCAAATGCGGAGTCATGGGCACGATCGCGCATCGTATCGGCGCCGAGATTCGCGAGTCGAAACACACGACACCGGAAGCGCCCGACGTCCAGCAGCTGCTGCGCGAGATGGTCGATCGCGGCTGCGGCGCATGCGCGATGGAAGCCTCGTCCCACGCGCTCGCGCTGCGGCGCGTCGACGCGATGACGTTCTCGGCCGGCGTCTTCACGAACCTGACGCGCGATCACCTCGACTTCCACGAGGACATGGAGAACTACTTCCGGGCGAAGCGGCGCCTGTTCGAGATGCTGCCGCCGGAAGCGCCGGCGTTGATCAACATCGACGATCCGAAGGGCGCGGCCATCGTCGAGGCGAGCGCCAGGCCTGTGACGTACGGCATCAATCGTCCCGCGGACATCACGCCGGGGCCGCTGTCGTTCTCGGTGGATGGCCTGGACTTCGACATCCGCACGCCCCGTGGAACCGTCCGCGCGCAGTCGAAGCTCGTCGGCCGGCCGAACGTCTACAACATCCTCGCGGCGGTCTCGACGGCCGTGGCGCTCGATCTGCCGTTCGACGCGATCGAACGCGGCCTGCAGTCGCTCGACGCGGTCCCCGGGCGTTTCGAAGTCGTGTCGAATCCGAAGGACGGCATCACCGTCGTCGTCGACTACGCGCACACGGACGACGCGCTCAGAAATCTGCTCGAGACCGCGCGGCCGATGGCGCGTGGACGGGTGATCACGCTCTTCGGCTGCGGCGGCGACCGCGATCGGACCAAGCGTCCGCTGATGGGCGCGGTCGCGAGCCGCATGTCGGACGTGCTCGTCATCACGTCGGACAACCCGCGCCGGGAGGATCCCGATCAGATCATCGAAGAGATCCTCCGTGGAATCACGGCCGACACGCGACGCGGTGAGACGCCGATCTACACGATCGCCGATCGGCGCGCCGCAATCGCGAAGGCGATCGAAGTCGCGCGGCCGGGCGATCTGGTCCTCATCGCCGGCAAAGGCCACGAGAAGTACCAGATTGTCGGCGAGCAGCACGTGCCGTTCGACGACGTGACGGTGGCGCGTGAGTTTCTCGGCCGGCGCCGCACGAACTCGGGCGTCGTGTAGGGCGGAGCGTCCATGGCGTCAGACATCCGGCTGACGGCCGAGTGGGTCGCTGTCGCGATGGCGGGAACGGTCGTCGCCGGCGGCCGCGGTGAGTTCGGCGGCGTGTCGATCGACACGCGGACGATTCGCGCGGGTGAGCTGTACGTCGGCATCCGCGGCGAGAAGTTCGACGGCGCGGAGTTCGCGGGCGCGGCCGTCGCGGCCGGAGCGGCGGGCGTCGTGGTGCCGCGCGGTCGAGGCGGGATGGCGGGACTCGAAGGCGCGTCCGTGATCGAAGTCGACGACACGACGATCGCGCTTCAGGCGCTCGCGCACCGGACGCGAAAAGCATCGGGCACGAAGGTGGTTGCGATCACGGGCAGCGCGGGCAAGACGACGACGAAGGAAGTAACGGCGGAGTTTCTCGGGGCCAAGTATCGAGTGATTCGAAACCGGGGCAACTTGAACAATCACATCGGCCTGCCGCTGTCGCTCATGGAGCTGACGGCCCGCCCGGATGTTGCCGTCGTCGAGCTCGGCATGAACCACGCCGGCGAGATCAGCACGCTCGTGGGCATCGCCGAGCCCGATGTGCGCGTGTGGACGAACGTCGGCGAGGCGCACCTCGGGTTCTTCGCGTCTGTCGACGCGATCGCGGACGCGAAGGCCGAAATCCTCGAAGGCGCCGGTCCCGACTCGGTTCTCGTGGCGAACGCCGACGATCGTCTCGTCTCCTCCCGTGCGGCGAAGTTCGGCGGACGGGTGGTGACGTTCGGGATCGATCGGGCCGCGCATGTCCGGGCCGACAACGTCGTCGACGCCGGCATCGAAGGCACGAGCGCACACGTGATGACGCCGAAAGGCGCCTTCGATCTGCGGACGCCGCTGATCGGCCGCGGCAATCTCGCGAACATCCTGGCCGCCACCGCGGTCGGGATTCATTTCGACGTGCCGCTCGCGGTGATGGCCGAACGCGCGTCGCGGTTGACGCCGGCGCATCATCGCGGCGACGTCGTGAAGCTCGGTCGCGACGTGGTCGTCATCGACGACAGCTACAACTCCAACCCGACGGCGGTACGGCGCGCGCTCGACGTGCTCCGCGCCAGTCCCGTCAAGGGACGCCGCGTCGCCGTGATCGGCGAGATGCTGGAGCTCGGACGGCATGGCGAGGCGCTGCATCAGCAGGTCGGAGAGGCCGTTGCGAAATCCGGCGTCGATCGCCTCGTTGCGATCGGCGATCTGAACGCGCTCGCGGTTGTCGTCGCGGCCGTGACGGCCGGCATGCCGCGCGACCGCATCAAGTACTTCACGAGCAGCGCCGCCGCCGCGGACGCCTTTGCGGAATACGTGCAGCCCGGCGATCTCGTGCTCGTCAAGGGATCGCGCGGCGTGCGGACCGACGTCGTCGTCGATCGGCTGAAGGCGGAGTTCGCCTGATGCTCTATTACCTTTTCTACGAGCAGACGTGGCTGCGCGGACAGATGTCGGCGCTCAACGTGGTGCGGTACATCACGGTCCGGACCGGCGCGGCCGCCATCACGGCGCTCGTCTTCAGCCTCGTGCTCGGTCCGTGGTTTGTCCGCAAGCTGCGCGAGTTCCAGATCGGCCAGATCATCCGGACCGACGGTCCCGACTCGCACCGTGCCAAAGCCGGCACGCCGACCATGGGCGGGCTCCTCATTCTCACCGCGACCATCGTGCCCACGCTGCTCTGGGCGAACCTGCGGAATCCGTACGTGTGGATTGCGGCGCTGACGACGCTGGCGTACGGAGCCATCGGATTCGCGGACGACTACCTGAAGATCGCGAGGAAATCGCACGACGGCCTGCTGCCGCGCTACAAGATGGCGAATCAGATCGTCGTCGGCATCGCCGTCGGCCTCGCGCTGCTCGCGCTGCAGGGGAAGGGCCTCTACAACACGCGCCTGGTCTTCCCGTTCTTCAAGCGTCTGATTCCCGATCTCGGCTGGGTGTACCTGCCGTTCGCGGTGGTCTTCCTCGTGTGGTGGACGAACTCCGTCAACCTCACCGACGGCCTCGACGGCCTCGCGATCAGCACGACGGCCATCGCCGCGGCGACGTACACCGCGCTCGCGTACGTCATCGGCAATCGCGTCCTCGCCGACTACCTGTACGTTCTCCACCTGCCGCCGATCGGCGAGCTGACGGTGTTCGGCGGATCGCTCGTCGGCGCGTCGCTCGGATTCCTCTGGTACAACTCGTACCCCGCCGAAATATTCATGGGCGACGTCGGGTCGCTGGCGCTCGGCGCCGCGCTCGCGACGATGGCCATGCTCATCAAGCAGGAGCTGCTGCTGTTCATCATCGGCGGCGTGTTCCTGCTCGAAGGCCTGTCGGTCGTCATCCAGGTGGCGTCGTTCAAGATGACCGGCAAGCGCGTGTTCAAGATGGCGCCGCTCCACCACCACTTCGAGAAGAGCGGATGGAGCGAGCCGAAGGTCATCAGCCGGTTCGTCATCGTCGGCATTCTGTTCGCGTTGTTCTCGCTGACGACGCTGAAGCTGCGGTGAGTGCGTTTGACGTCAACGGCATGCGCGTGACCGTCGCAGGAGCCGCGAGAAGCGGCATCGCGGCGTCGGCGCTGCTCGCGGGCCGGGGCGCGAAGGTCACGCTGTCGGACACGCGGGCCGAAGCGGGCGACGCCGAGCCGCTGAAGAAACTCGGCGTGGACCTCGAGCTCGGAGGGCACAAGACGGAGACGTTCACCGGCGCGGATCTGATCGTCACGAGTCCGGGCGTCCCGCCGGATCAGCCGGCGATCGCCGCGGCGAAGGCGCACGGCGTGCCGGTGATCGGCGAGCTCGAGCTCGCGTCGCGCTTCCTGCGCGGGCGGATGGTCGCGATCACGGGGACGAAAGGCAAGTCGACGACGACGGAGCTGACGGGCCGGGTGCTCGAGGCGGCGGGATTCAAGGTGACGGTCGGCGGAAACGTCGGCGTCCCGCTGAGCTCGCAGGTCGCCGGGTCGACGCCCGAGACCGTGCACGTCGTCGAGGCGAGCAGCTTTCAGCTCGAGCAGACGGAAACGTTTCATCCGTGGATTGCCGTGATGCTGAACTTCTCGCCCGACCATCTCGATCGTCATCCGAGTGTCGACGCGTACGGCGCCGCGAAAGCGCGGATCTTCGAGCGCCAGGAGGCCGGCGACTGGAAGGTGATCAACGCCGACGATCCCGGCGTCCTGCGGTTGTCACGTCACGGACGGGCGCGCTCGAGGTTCTTCGCGAAGGACACCGCGCTCGAATCGGGCACGGTGATCGAGGAGGGCTGGATCGTCGATCGCGCGACGGCCAGGACGACGAAGCTCGTGCCGCTCGACGCGATTCATCTCCTCGGGCCGCATCTGGTGAACGACGTCATGGCGGCGGCGACCGTCGGCGTGATTGCCGGCGCCGCGCCGGCGGCCATGACGGCGGCGGTCGACGCGTTCGAGGGACTCGAGCACGCGATGGAGCTCGTGGCCGAGATCGGCGGCGTGAAGTTCGTCAACGACTCGAAGGCGACGAACGTCGACGCGGCGCTGCATTCGATTGAGAGCTTCGCCTCGGGACTGGTGCCGATCATCGGCGGCAGATTCAAAGGGGGCGATCTCCGGCTGCTGCGCGAGCCGCTGAAGAGGCGCGCGCGGGCGGTCGTGGCGATCGGCGAGGCCGCTCCGCTCGTGAAGGAGGCGCTCGAAGGGGCTGTCGACGTACGGATGGCGGGCGCGTTCGACGAGGCGGTGAAGCAGGCGTTCGCGCTGGCGAAGCCGGACGGCGTGGTGCTGCTCGCGCCGGCGTGCGCGAGCTTCGACATGTTCCGCGATTACGCGGACAGGGGTCGCAGATTCAAAGAGGAGGTACGCAGGCTCCGGTAGGAGGTGTCTTCCGCAATCGCAGCTGTAGCGGCGGGCCCTCAGGCCTGCCCATCGACTGTGAGCGGTGAGCTGTCGTCAGTCGGTCGTCGCGTTGAGGGACCGTGCCGCTGGGAACACAAGCCGCCCCGGCTTGTGAGGCTGGTGCCTTCGTCCGCGGCCGACTGATGACTGCTGACCGCTCACGCAAATCATATTTCGGGCGGGGCGGACCGGAACTGTAGAGGCTGATGGCGAGAAAACTCAAATCCGATCGGGTGCTGTTCATCGCGACGATCCTGCTGGTCGGGCTCAGCGTCGTGATGGTGTACAGCGCGTCGGCGGTGGTGATGATGGAGAAGTTCCAGCGTCCCTACCTGTTTCTCACGAAGCAGGCCATGTGGGCGGCGCTGGGCGTCGTCGTCCTCGCGATCACGATGCGGGTGGACTACCACAACTACAAGCAGCCGATCCTGATCTGGGCCGCGCTCGGATGCGTGGCGCTCGCGCTCGTCGCCGTGCTGTTCTCGCCGCCGGTCAACAACGCGCGGCGCTGGTTCGCGATCGGCGGCCTCGGCATCCAGCCGTCCGAGCTGGCGAAGCTCGTCGCGATCTTCTTCATCGCCGACACGCTCGAACGGCGCATGCACCGGATCAACGAGGTGAACTACGCGCTGCTGCCGATCGCGATTGTCGTCGGCGGGATCGTCGGACTGATTCTGCTGGAGCCGGACTTCGGCACGTCGATGTCGCTGCTGCTGATCGCCGCGGTGATGGTGTTCGCGGCGGGCATCAATTACCGGTACGTCGCCGGCGTGTTCCTGGCGTCGCTGCCGATCGTCGCGTTTCTCGTGATGGGCAGCGCCTATCGGCGCCAGCGCGTGCTCACGTTTCTCGATCCGTGGCGCGACCCGCTCGGCGCGGGGTTCCAGATCATCCAGTCGATCATCGCGGTCGGCACCGGCGGCGTGTGGGGCAAGGGATTGATGAACGGCGTGCAGAAGCTGTTCTACCTGCCGGAACCGCACACCGACTTCATCTACTCGGTCATCGCCGAGGAGCTCGGATTGATCGGCGCCACCGCCGTGGTGATCTGCTTCGCGGTGATTGCCTGGCGCGGACTGCGCGTGGCGCTGCGCGCGCCGGACACGTTCGGCGCCTTTCTCGCGCTCGGGCTGACGACGATGATGGCCGTGCAGGCGTTCTTCAACATCAGCGTCGCGCTCGGGCTGCTGCCGACGAAAGGAATTCCGCTGCCGTTTCTGAGCTTCGGCGGCTCGTCGCTGCTGATCAACCTGCTCGGCATGGGCATCCTGCTCAACGTGTCGCAGCAGTCGTCGATTCCGTCGACGTCGTCGTTTCCCGCGGCATGACCTTGATTTATGCGCGTGCTCATCGCTGGCGGCGGGACGGGAGGGCATCTGTATCCCGGGATTGCGGTGGCGCGCGAGTTCCTCCGGCGCGACGGCGGCGCCGAGGTGTCGTTTGTCGGCACGGCGGCCGGGATCGAATCGCGCGTGCTGGCGCGCGAGCAGCTGAGGCTCGACGTGATCCGGAGCAGCGGGATCAAGGGCAAGTCGATCGTCCGCCGGCTTCGCGGCGCCTTCCTCGTGCCGCTCAGTGTCGCGGACGCCTGGCGCGTGATTTCGAAGCGGCGGCCGCAGCTCGTCATCGGCGTCGGCGGCTACAGCTCGGGTCCGGTCGTCCTCGCCGCCGCGCTGCGCGGCGTCCCGACGATGGTGCTCGAGCAGAACGCCGTGCCTGGATTGACCAACCGCCTGCTCGCGCCCTTCGTGCGGGCGGCGGCCGTGACGTACGACTCGACGCGATCGTTTTTCGGTAAGAAGGCATTCGTCAGCGGAAACCCGGTCCGGCCGGAGTTCTTCCGGATTGCCGGACCTTCTGCGAAGGAGACGGGCGCGAATGACGGTTCAGCGGCTGTCAGGGTCCTAGTTTTTGGCGGCTCTCAGGGCGCGCACGCAATCAACGTGGCCATGGTGGAGGCAGCGGCGGAGCTGGCGGCCGGCCGTTCGCATCTACATCTCACCCACCAGACGGGAGAACGAGATGTGGAAATGGTGCGAGCCGGTTATCGGGCGGCGGGGATTGCTGCCGACGTCGAGCCGTTCTTCTACGACATGGAACGGCAGCTCGGCCACGCGGACCTGATCGTCTGTCGTGCGGGCGCAACGACGCTCGCGGAAGTGGCGGCGGCGGGACGCGCGGCGATTCTGATCCCGCTGCCGACGGCGACCGACGATCACCAGCGGAAGAACGCGGAAGCGCTCGCGGCGTCGGGCGCGGCCGAGGTGATCCTGCAGCGGGACGCCGGCGGAACGGCGCTCGCGAAGAAGATTCTGTCGCTCGTGGCCGACGCCGGCGCGCGCGCGCGCATGGCGCAGGCGGCTCGGGCGCTCGCGAAGCCCGACGCGGCGAAGGTGATCGTCGACCGGGCGATGGAGCTGGCGGGGGCGTGACGTGTTAGGCCGGACGCGGCGCGTGCACTTCGTCGGCATCGGCGGCATCGGCATGAGCGGCATCGCCGAGCTGCTGGCGAACCTGGGGTACGCGGTCAGCGGATCGGACATGAAGAAGTCCGCCGTGACCGACCGGCTCGAAACGCTCGGCATCCGCGTCATGCAGGGGCACGACGCGGCGCACGTCGGCGACGCGGACGTCGTCGTGGTCTCGTCGGCCGTGCGGCCGGCGAACCCGGAAGTCCGGGAAGCGGCGCGGCGGCAGATTCCGGTGATCCCGCGGGCCGAGATGCTCGCGGAGCTGATGCGGCTGCGGTACTCGATCGCGGTCGCCGGCAGCCACGGCAAGACGACGACGACGTCGATGATTGCGCTGGTGCTCGAGAGAGCGGGACTGGATCCGACGGCGGTGATTGGCGGACGGCTGAGCGCGTTCGGCAGCAACGCGCGGCTGGGCAAAGGCGACCTGATGGTCGCCGAAGCGGACGAAAGCGATCGTTCGTTCCTGAAACTGTATCCGACGATTGCGGTGATGACGAACATCGACCACGAGCATCTCGAAAACTACGGCGGCTTCGACGACCTCCGGCAGGCGTTCGTCGACTTCGCCAACAAGGTGCCGTTCTACGGCGCGGTGGTCGCGTGCGTCGACGACCCGCACGTCACGTCGATCGTGCCGAAGATCACGCGCCGCGTCCGGACGTACGCGCTCGACGCGACGGCGGACGTCGCCGCGAGCGGCGTGGAGCTCGGACCGTTTTCCGCGACGGCGACGGTCAGGGGACATGGCGAGCTGCGGCTGAACGTGCCCGGGCGGCACAACCTGCAGAACGCGCTGGCCGCGGTGTCGGTCGGACTCGAGCTGGGGCTGCCGTTCGATCGCATCGCCGCCGGCCTGGCGGAATTCCGCGGCGCCGAACGGCGGTTCGAGGTGAAGGGCGAGCCGAAGGGCGTGCTCGTCGTCGACGACTACGGACATCACCCGACGGAGATCGCGGCCGTCATTGCCGCCGCGAAGACGTTGAAGCGTCGGATCGTGATCGCATTCCAGCCGCACCGGTACAGCCGGACGTCCGCGCTGATGCGCGAGTTCGGGCCGTCGCTCGTTGGCGCCGATCACGTCGTGCTGACGGACATCTACAGCGCGGGTGAAGACGCGGCGCCGGGAGTGACGATTGACGCGCTCGCCGACGAGGTGCGCAGGAGCACGAAGGCGCCGGTGGACGTCGTCAAGAACGTCGACGACGTGGCGGCCGCGCTCGCGAAGATCGCCAGGCCCGGCGACGTCGTCGTGACGCTCGGCGCGGGATCGATCGGATCGGTGGGAGCGAAGCTCGTGGAGATGCTCGCGTGAGCACGGTTGCCGCGCAGACGGATCGGCGGTTCAGACGCCACCACGTCAAGCCGGCGCGGCATCGCCGGACGTGGCGGCAGTTCGTGCTGCCGTCGGCGGTCGCGCTGATTCTCGCCGCTGCCGCCGTGTTCGCATACGCGCGCGGCCGCGCGATGCTCGAGCGGGCGGCGGTCCTGCAGGTGCAGCACATCGTGGTCCATGGCAACGAGCGGATGTCGAAGGGCGAGGTGCTCGGGATTCTCGACGGCCTTCGCGGACAGAGCCTCTTCGGCACGGACCTCGATGTCTGGCGGCAGAAGCTGATGGCGTCGCCGTGGGTGCGCGACGCCGCGCTCCGCCGATCGCTGCCGTCGACGGTGGACGTCGCGATCTCCGAGCGCGCGCCCGTGGGCATCAGCCGCGTCGGCGACGTGATGTACCTCGTCGACGAACGCGGAATCCTGATCGACCAGTACGGCCCGCTCTACGCGGATCTCGATCTGCCGCTCATCGACGGCCTCTCGACGCCGACGGCGGACGGCAACGCGGCGGATGCGGCGCGCGCGGAACTGGCCGCGCGGATCATCGTGTCGCTGCGCACGCGTCCGGACCTGTCGAAGAAGCTGTCGCAGGTGGATGTCAGCGACCTGCACAACGCGTCGGTGATTCTGAACGGCGACCCGGCGGTCATCTATCTCGGCGACGACCAGTTCGTGCAGCGGCTGCAGCAGTACGTGGATCTCGCCGGCGCCCTGCGCGAACGGGTGCCGGGCATCGATTACGTCGACCTGCGCTTCGACGATCGCATTTACGTCCGGCCGGCCGGCGGTGCGAAGCCGGTCGAGATTTCCCCCGCGGCGCCGCAGGCGCCGGGCAAGCAGACCCGAAAGAAACGCCCGTGACCCGGAGGCAGAGTGGCGCGTAAAGAACGATACCTGGTAGGACTCGACGTCGGCACCTCGAAAGTCACCGCCGTCGTCGCCGAGATGATCGACCGCGTCGGCCTCGACGGCCTCGAGATCGTGGGGCTCGGCGTCGCGGAGTCGCGCGGCATCAAGCGCGGCGTCGTCGTCAACCTCGAGCTCGCCGTCGAATCGATCAAGAAGGCGATCGAGGAAGCCGAGCTGATGGCCGGCATCGAGATCGACACCGTGCACCTCGGCCTGTCCGGACCCCACATCAAAGGGTTCAACAGCCGCGGCGTGATCGCCGTCGCCGGCAAGAACCGCGAGATCACGCGCGACGACGTGAAGCGCGCGATCGACGCGGCGAAGGCCGTGTCGCTGCCGACCGGCCGCGAGATTCTCCACGTCCTGCCGCAGGATTTCGTCGTCGACGAACAGGACGGCATCGGCGCGCCCGTCGGCATGACGGGCACGCGGCTCGAGGTCAACGTCCACATCGTC
>DATNBT010000566.1:0-26035 GCA_035571855.1 Vicinamibacterales bacterium | reverse complement strand
ATATGTTAGGCTAGCACACGTAACGGCGGATTCTAGGCGCAAAGCCAGTCAAGGTCAACGAAATACTCCCCAGCCCTAACTCGCTCATCCCATGAGGGTTCTCGTTCTCGGAAGCGGCGCGCGCGAGCATGCGCTCGTGCTTCGGCTCGCGGCTGAGGCCGGACCGGACAACGTCATCTGCGCCCCGGGAAATCCCGGAATCGCCAGCGTTATTCGCACAGTCAATGCGGACCTGCAGAACCCGGATGCGATCGTCGCGCTCGCGACGCGCGAAGGCATCGACCTCACCGTCGTCGGTCCTGAAGCGCCGCTCGGTCGCGGCATCGCCGATCGGTTTGCCGCCGCGGGACTGCGGATCTTCGGCCCGACGGCCGCCGCCGCGCGTCTCGAGACCAGCAAGGCGTTCGCGAAAGCGTTCATGCAGCGGCACGGCGTGCCGACCGCGCGATTTCAGACGTGCACCTCGCTCGACGAGGCGCTCGCCGTCGTTCGCGGCGGATCGTTCGGCACGCCCGTCGTGCTCAAGGCCGACGGCCTCGCCGCCGGCAAAGGCGTCGTCATCGCGCAGACGCGGGCCGAGGCGGAGGCCGCGCTCGTCGCCGCGATGCGCGATCGCAAGTTCGGCGCGGCGGGGGAGACGATCGTCATCGAAGAGTGCCTGACGGGTCCGGAAGTGTCGTTCTTCCTCGTGTGCGACGGCACGCGCGCGCTCCCGATCGGCAGCGCGCAGGATCACAAACGAATCTTCGACGAGGACCGCGGGCCGAACACGGGCGGCATGGGCGCCTTCGCGCCGAGCCCGATTTTTCCGCCCGATGTGCAGTCGCGCGTGATGCGCGAGGTCGTCGAGCCGGTGATGAAAGGCATGGCCGCCGAAGGCTCGCCGTTTGCCGGGTTCCTCTACGCCGGCCTGATGCTCACGCCCGCCGGACCGAAAGTCATCGAGTTCAACGTGCGGATGGGTGATCCTGAAACAGAAGTCGTCCTGCCGCTCATCGATGAACCACTGCTGCCGATGCTCGCCGCTGCGGCCGATGGCCGCCTCACCCAGTCCACGTGCCGCGTGAAAGACGGACGCGCGGTCTGTGTCGTGATGGCGTCTCGCGGCTATCCGGAGTCGTCGCAGTCGGGCGTCGTCATCGACGGCGCAGACGCCGCGGAGAAGGTACCGGGCGTCACCGTGTGCCACGCCGGCACCGCGACGAAGGACGGCAAACTGGTCACCGCGGGCGGCCGCGTGCTCACCCTCGTCGGCACGGGCGCGGATTTCGGAGAAGCGATCGAGCGCGCGTACGCCGGCGTTTCGAAGATTCATTTCGACGGCATGCAGTACCGGCGCGACATCGGCAGGAAGGCGCTCGCCTCGACTTAAGCCACACCATGAAGTACTCCGTGATCACGTTTGGATGCCGGGTCAACCAGGCCGACTCGCTGGGTTTCGAAGAGGAACTGCTGTCGCGCGGCGGCGTGGCTGTCGCTCCGGAGCAGGCGGAGCTGGTGGTCGTCAACACCTGCTCGGTCACCGCGACCGCGGACCAGGGGGCAAGGCAGACGATTCGCCGCATCGCGCGTGACAATCCTTCCGCGAAGATCGTCGCGACCGGCTGCTATGCCACACGCCGGCCCGACGAGCTGCGCGCGCTTCCGAACGTCGTCCGTGTCGTGCCCAACGACGACAAGCCGAAGACGATTGCGCTGCTCGCGACCGACTTCGGCCTCACCACGGCGGTGCGGTTCGGCGAAGGCGAGGGCAGCTGCGGCTCGCCGATCGAGCCGGGCCTCGCGGGCCGCACGGCGTTCACGTTGCGCGTGCAGACCGGATGCGACGAGACCTGCGCGTACTGCATCATCCCGACGACGCGCGGCCGGCAGCGGAGTGTGCCGGTCGATGAAGTGCTCGCGCAGGTTCAGCGTGTCGTCGTCGCGGGCTTCAAGGAAATCGCGATCACCGGCGTTCATCTCGGCTCGTACGGCCGGGACATCGATTCGTCGTTGATCGAGTTGCTGCGACGGCTGTGTCGCGCGGCCTGTTCACGGCCGCGGACCCTGTTCCGGATTTCCTCTCTCGAACCCATGGACTGCACGCCCGAGGTCGTCGAGCTCGTCGCCGGGGGCGGCTGTTTCGCGCCGCACTTTCATCTCCCGCTGCAGCATGCGAGCAACCGGATGCTGTCGGCGATGCGGCGTCCCTACACGATCGAGTACTACACCGCCCTTGTCGACGGCATCCGCGAACGAATGCCGCATGCGTCGATTGGCTCCGACGTCATCGTCGGCTTTCCCGGCGAGAGCGACGACGACTTCGAGCAGCTTGCGTCGTATCTCGAGCGCTCGCCGCTGACGCACGTGCATGTGTTTCCGTACTCGGATCGGCCCGGCACCGATGCCGCGGCGATGACGGGCAAAGTCGCCGGCACGCTCGTCCGCGACCGCGGACGCCGCATCCGTGACATCGCGCATCGGCTGTCGAAGAAATTCCGGGATTCCCAGGCGGGGACGTCGCGGCCGGCGCTGACGATTGAGGACGGCAGCGTCGCCGTCACGGACAACTACCTGCGCGTGCCGGCCGGACCCGGGCACGCGCGCAACGAGTGGATCAGTTGTCGGTTGGCGTCTTCTGAATCTGATCGATGACGATGATGTCGACCGGCATCCTGCGTCCGTCGATCTTCAATCCGAGCTGTTCGGCGCCGCTTTCGATCGGATTTCCTCCGCCATCGAGCAGACGCAGCGCCTGAGGCGGCAGCTGCACGCCGGCCGCGACCGCGGCGCGGATCATCAGCGTCTGTGTTTCTTCCGGACTGAACTGGGCTTCCAGGTCGTACGTGCCTTTCAGGCCGGTGAGGTCCATCACGGGCCGGTCCGTGAACCGTTCGAGGACCGCGGCGATCGTCGCGGACGTCACTTTCGTCGCCGTGAGCTTGCCGCCGGCGAACGTGTACGAGGATCCGTTGCCCAGGTTGACGGAAATGCCGGCGGCGCTCCCGGTGCCCGACACTTCAACCGCCTTTTGCGGCGGCGCATTCGGATCGACGACGACCTCCTTCAATCGGAGCGGAGGCTTGCCGGGGAGCAACGCGTAGACCGGCATCTCTTTCTGTTCCCGATGCACCTTCAGCCCGAATCGTTCGGCGAGTAAGGTCTGAATCATTTCAGGCAGCTTCTCGGGGGACACGCCGGCGGGCAGTTTCGCGCTGATGTCGTAGCGCTCGGTCTGGATCCACTCGGGACCGCTGAGCTGGTAGAGCTTGACCCGGTATGCGGACGACAGCAGGTCGCGCATCGCCAGACCCAGCAGCCGCACTTGCGCCCCGTCGATTTTGGCGCCGAGGGTCACGGGTCCGTCGATCTGTCCGATGGAGAACGGCTTGACGGATGCGACTTCGAACTCGAACTTCTCCTGGGCCCCGGCGGGCAGCGAGACGAGCAGGGCGGCGGCGACCGAAGCGCACAGCAGTTTCATGTTGTCCTTCGACGGATGGCGAACGGACCGGGTTCAGCGAATCGCGACCGCGAGCTTCTGGCCGGGCGACTTCTGCTGGCCTTCGACGATCAGCTGTCCGCAGGCCGCGCGGATGTCGCGCCCGCGGCTCTTCCGCACCGACACCAGCAGCCCGCGGTCGGCGAGCACTCCGGCAAAACGATCGATCGCCTCGTCGGACGGCCGCTCGAACGGGATTCCCGGCGCCGCGTTCAGCGGAATCAGGTTGACCTTCGACTTCACGCCGGCCAGCAGCTTCGACAGCTTCCGCGCATCCTCGGGCGAGTCATTGACGCCCGCCAGCAGCACGTATTCGAACGTGATGCGGCTGCGTTTCGTCAGCGGGAACTGCTTACACGCGGCGATGATCTCCTCGACGCCGTACTTCCTGTTGAGCGGCACGAGTTCGCCGCGCAGCCGGTCGGTCGGCGCGTGCAGCGAGATCGCCAGGTTCGGCATCAGCGGCTCGTGCGCGAGCTTCTCGAGCGCCGGCAGCAGGCCGACGGTCGACAGCGTCACGCGACGCGGCGAGATCGCGAAGCCGTGCTCGTCATTCAGGATCCGCAGCGCGCGCATCGTCTCGTCGTAGTTGTGCAGCGGCTCGCCCATGCCCATCAGGACGATGTTGAACTTCTTGTCGAGCATGCCGAGCGCGCCGGCGAGCACGCGGACCTGGCCGGCGATTTCTCCGGCCGAGAGATTCCGGATGAGGCCCATCTTGCCCGTGAGGCAGAACGCGCACGCCATGGCGCAGCCGACCTGCGTCGAGATGCAGAACGTCATCGCGGGCGTATCGGGGATGAACACCGACTCGAGCTGCCGTCCGTCCTGGAGACGCAGCAGAAACTTCTCGGTGCCGTCGCTCGAGGTCTCGCGCGTGACGATCGAGGGCGTGACGATCGTGAAGTCGCGCGCGAGCGTCTCGCGCAGCTCGCGCGACAGGTCCGTCATCGACGCCGCGTCGATGACGCCGCGCTTGTACATCCAGCGGAAGATCTGGCCGGCGTGGAAACGCTTGTGCCCGCGTTCCTCGAGCGCGTCTTCGAGCGCCGATCGTTCGAGGTTGGCGAGATCCACGCCCGTATTTTGAGTGATTTAGCGTCCTTGTGTCGGGCCGCGCTTGATGTTAAAATGTGCAGCGTTAGTTAACTTCTTGTCTTCTAAGGTCTTGCGGCACCTTTTCCTTGCCGCTTCAGAGCTTCACTTTGGCGAACCCGGCGATTGTTCGAGATGTTCTCGATAACGGTCTCCGACTTCTCACCGAGAGGATGACGCAGGTCCGTTCGGTCAGCATCGGCGTGTGGCTGACCAGAGGATCGCGGCACGAAACGGCTGAGCGAGGCGGGATCGCGCACTTCGTCGAGCACATGCTCTTCAAGGGCACACAGACGCGCACGGCCGAGGACATCGCGCAGGCGATCGACTCGATCGGCGGCCAGCTCGACGCGTTCACGGCGAAGGAATACGCGAGCTACTACATCAAAGTCCTCGACGAGCATCTTCCGCTCGCGATCGACATCCTCTCCGACATCGTCCGCAATCCGGCCTTCAGCGCCGAAGACATCGAGCGCGAGAAGAAAGTCGTCGTCGAAGAGATCAAGATGGTCGAGGACACGCCCGACGACCTCGTGCACGAGCTCTTCACGCAGGGCTTCTGGGAAAATCATGCGCTCGGCCGGCCGATTCTCGGCACCCGTGAGACGGTCGAGTCGTTCAACACCGATCTGCTGCGGAGCTACTTCACGAACTCCTACACGCCGAAGAACTTCATCGTGTCGGCCGTCGGCAACCTGGAGCACGCGCGCGTGCGCGAGCTCGTCGAGCAGAAGTTCGGCTCGCTGACGTACAACCCCGAGCCCGTGAAGGACCAGGCGCCGACGGTCGTCCCGAAGACGCTCATCCGGAACAAGGATCTCGAGCAGAGCCACCTGTGCGTCGGCGTCGACAGCTATCCGCAGAAACACGAAGACCGGTATTCGAGCTACGTGCTCAACACGCTGCTCGGCGGGTCGATGAGCTCGCGGCTCTTTCAGAACGTCCGCGAGAAGCGCGGCCTCGCCTATGCGGTGTTCAGCGGCCTGAGCGCGTATCGCGATGCGGGATCGTTCACCGTGTATGCCGGCTGCTCGAACGAGGCCGTCGGCGAAGTGATCGATCTGGTCGTCGAGGAGCTGCGCAACGTCAAGAAGTCGCCGGTGCCGCAGGAAGAACTGCAGCGGTCGAAGGACCATCTCAAGGGCAGCCTGATGCTGAGCCTCGAGAGCACGTCGAGCCGCATGTCGCACCTGGCGCGGCAGGAAATCTACTTCGACCGCCAGTTCGGGCTCGACGAGACGCTCGCCGGCATCGAGAAGGTGACGGTGGACGACGTGCAGCGCGTCGCGGACGATCTGTTCAAAGACGGATCGCTGGCGGCGACGGTGCTCGGCGACGTGAACGGACTGGAGATTCCCAAGAGTCGGCTGAACCTGGATTAGCAGAACGGATGATTCCGCGTTACACGCACCCTGACATGGGGCGAATCTGGAGCGACCAGCGGCGGTACGAGACGTGGCTGCTGGTCGAAACCGCGGCAGCCGAAGCGATGGCCGCCGCGGGGATTGTACCCGCCGAAGCCGCGCGCGATATCCGGGAGCGCGGCGCCTTCGACATCGCGCGCATCGAAGAGATCGAACAGCGGACGCAGCACGACGTCATCGCGTTCACCGAAGCCGTCGCCGAGAAGGTCGGGCCTTCCGCGCGGTGGCTGCATTTCGGCATGACGTCCTCCGACGCCATCGACACCGCGCAGGCGCTGCAGATGCGCGAGGCCTGCGATCTGATTCTCAAGGACCTCGACGCGCTGAGCGAAGCCGTTCGAGAGCGCGCGATCGAGCACCGGCGGACCGAGATGATCGGCCGCACGCACGGCGTCCACGCCGAGCCGATGACGTTCGGCCTGAAGCTCGCGCTCTGGTACGCCGAGCTGCAGCGCGACATCGAGCGCGTGCAGCGCGCCCGCAGGATCATCAACGTCGGGAAGATCTCCGGAGCCGTCGGCACCTACGCGCACCTGCCGCCGACGGTGGAGGAGGATGTCTGCCGGCGTCTCGGCCTCGACGCCGCGCCCGTGGCCAATCAGGTGATTCAGCGCGACCGGCACGCCGAGCTGATGGCGGCGCTCGCGATCACGGCGGCGTCGCTCGAGAAGTTCGCGCTCGAAATCCGCGGCCTGCAGAAGACGGAAATCGGCGAGGTCGAAGAGCCGTTCGCGAAAGGGCAGAAGGGCTCCTCCGCGATGCCGCACAAGCGCAACCCGATCGGCTGCGAGCAGATCGTCGGCCTCGCGCGGCTGATTCGCGGCAACACGCAGGCGGCGTTCGAGAACATCGCCCTCTGGCACGAGCGCGACATCTCGCACTCGTCGGTCGAGCGCGTCATCCTGCCCGACAGCTTCATCGCCCTCGACCACATGCTTCGCCGCTTCACGCGCATCGTCACGGGCATGGTCGTGCATCACGACCGGATGCGGGAAAATCTCCACCGCTCGCGCGGCGTCGTGTTTTCCGGCAGCGTGCTCCTCGAACTGGCGCAGAAGGGCGTCTCGCGCGAACAGGCGTACGAGTGGGTGCAGCGCAACGCGATGCTGTCGTACGCGGAGGAGCGCGACTTCAAGACGCTGCTCGAGTCCGACACCGACATCACGCGCGTGCTGACGAAAGCCGAGATCGAGCGCGCGTTCGACCTCAACGAGCAGTTCAGGCACGTCGACCACATCTTCGAGCGGGTGTTCAAGTCCGCTCCTGTGAGGGCTTAAGAGATGCGCGCCCGCGTTTTCGTGACGCTCAAACCGTCGGTGTTCGACCCGCAGGGCAAGACGATCGCCGACGCGCTGCATTCGCTCGGGTACGGCGGCGTCGAGGACGTGCGGCAGGGCAAGTACTTCGAGCTGGATCTCGCGACGAAGGAAGCCGCGCAGGCGAAGAAGCTGGCGGCGGAAGTCGCCGACAAGCTGCTCGCCAATCCCGTCATCGAGAGCTACCGCATCGAGGTGGAGTGACCATGAAGTTCGGCATCGTGGTGTTCCCCGGCAGCAACTGCGATCACGACGCGTATCACGCCGCGAAGCACGTCCTCGGCCAGGACGCGGAGTTCATCTGGCACAAGGACACCGACCTGAAGGGCGCCGACGCCCTGATTCTGCCCGGCGGATTTTCCTACGGCGACTACCTGCGCACCGGCGCCATCGCGCGCTTCTCGCCGGTCATGAAGGAAGTCCAGGCCTTCGCGGCGAAGGGCGGGCCGGTGCTCGGCGTCTGCAACGGCTTCCAGATTCTGCTCGAGGCCGGGCTGATTCCCGGCGCGATGCTCCGCAACCGCTCCGTGAAGTTCGTCTGCGCGCACGTCGACATCCGCGTCGAGCAGACCGACACGCCGTTCACGGGCGCCGCGCGCAAGGGGCAGGTGCTCCGGATTCCGATCGCGCACGGCGAAGGCAACTACTTCGCGGCGCCGGACGTCCTCGCGAAGCTCGAAGCGAACCGGCAGGTCGTCTTCCGCTACACGACGCCGCAGGGCGAGGTCGCCGACGACGCGAACCCGAACGGCTCGATCAACAACATCGCCGGCCTCTGCAATGAAAAGCGGAATGTCGTCGGCCTCATGCCGCATCCGGAGCGCGCGTGCGAGTCGGCGCTCGGCAGCGCCGACGGCCTGGTGATTCTCGAGTCCGTCGTCCAGTCCGTCAAGTCGGGAGTGCTGGTCGCCAACGCATGATCGATCCCAAGGTCCTCGAACGTCACGGCCTGAAGCCCGACGAATACGAACGGATCGTCGCGTTCATGGGCCGCGAGCCGAACCTCACCGAGCTCGGCATCTTCTCGGTGATGTGGTCCGAGCACTGCAGCTACAAGAGCTCGCGCGTGCACCTGAAGACGCTGCCGACCGGCGGTCCGCAGGTGCTGCAGGGACCGGGCGAGAACGCGGGCGCGGTCGACATCGGCGACGGCCTCGCCGCGGTGTTCAAGATCGAATCGCACAACCATCCGTCGTTCATCGAGCCGTATCAGGGCGCGGCGACGGGCGTCGGGGGCATCATCCGCGACATCTTCACGATGGGCGCGCGGCCGATCGCGCTGCTCAACTCGCTGCGCTTCGGCGATTTGACGCAGCCGGCGACGCAGCGCCTGCTCGAAGGTGTTGTCGCCGGCATCGCCGGCTACGGCAACAGCATCGGCATTCCGACGGTCGGCGGCGAGATCGCCTTTGAGCCGAGCTACGCCGGCAACCCGCTCGTCAACGTGTTCTGCCTCGGCATCGCGAAGCAGTCCGACATTATTAAAGGTGTCGCGTCGGGCGTCGGGAACGCCGTCTACTACGTCGGCGCGAAGACCGGACGCGACGGCATCCACGGCGCGACGATGGCGTCGGCGGAGTTCGACGACAAATCTGCGGAGAAACGTCCTGCCGTGCAGGTCGGCGATCCGTTCATGGAGAAGCTGCTCCTCGAGGCGTGTCTCGAGGTCATGAAGACCGACACGCTGATCGGCATCCAGGACATGGGCGCGGCGGGCCTCACGTGTTCGACGACCGAGATGGGTTCACGCGGCGGCGCGGGCGTCGAGATCGACGTGTCGAAAGTGCCGCAGCGCGAAACCGGCATGACGCCGTACGAGATCATGCTGTCGGAATCGCAGGAGCGGATGCTGCTCGTCGCCAAGCGCGGGCGCGAGGCGGAGGTCGAGAAGATTTTCGAGAAGTGGGATCTCCACGCGTCGCACATCGGCGAAGTGACCGACGACGGCATGCTGCGCGTGAAAGAGAACGGCAAGGTCGTCGCCGAGATTCCGAACCGTGCGCTCACGGATGAGGCCCCGGTCTATAAGCGCCCGATGAGCCGGCCCGAGTACCTCGACGAGGTCAGGAAGCTCGATCTCGATGCGCTCGGTGCGCAGGGAGCGCGACGGTTTCAGCCGAACGACGTCCTGCTCGCGCTCCTCGGTTCGCCCGCGATCGGCAGCAAGCGCTGGGTCTACCGGCAGTACGACCACATGGTGCGCACCAACACGGTGAACATGCCCGGGATGGGCGCCGGCGTCGTCCGCGTCAAGGAAAGCCATCGCGCGCTGGCGATGTCGGTCGACGGCAACGGACGGTACTGCTATCTCGACCCGAAGCGCGGAGCGATGCTCGCCGTCGCCGAGGCGGCGCGCAACGTCGCGTGCACCGGCGCGAGGCCGCTCGCGGCGACGAACTGCCTCAACTTCGGCAATCCCGAGCGTCCCGGCATCATGTGGCAGTTCGCGCAGGCGGTCGAAGGCATCGGCGAAGCGTGCCGCGCGCTCGACACGCCGATCACCGGCGGCAACGTCAGCCTCTACAACGAAACCGACGGCAAGGCGATTTACCCGACGCCCGTCATCGGCATCGTCGGGCTGCTCGACGACGCCGACCGCGTCGTGTCGCGCGCGTTCCACGCGGCCGGCGACGACATCGTCCTGCTCGGCGAAGGCCTCGGCGAACTCGGCGGCAGCGAATACCTGAAAGTCGTGCACAATGTTGTGCAGGGCGAGCCGCCCGCACTCGATTTGCACAAAGAACGCGCGCTCCAGAATCTGCTCGTGGAGCTCGCATCGGCGAAGCTGATGCGTTCGGCCCACGACTGCTCGGATGGGGGTATCGCGGTGACGCTTGCCGAATGCACGTTCGACAGCGGCGGGATTGGCGCCGACGTTTCGATCGACGAGGTCGGGAACGCCGGGAGCGCCGACATCAACCGCGCGGCCGCGTTGTTCGGCGAGTCGTCCTCGCGCGTCGTGCTGTCGGTCGCGCCCGCGGCGACCCCTGAAGTGCTGAAGCGCGCGAGCGCCGCCGGGGTACCGGCGCGGAAGATTGGAACCACCGGCGGCCGCGAGCTGCGGATCGCCGTCGGCGGCCAGGCGGCGATTGCGGTGCAGGTGTCCGACGCGGAGCGGGCGTGGTCCAACGCGGTTGAACGCTTTTTTGCGAAGCAGGTGGCATGAGCTTCGACAAGTTCAAAGACGAGTGCGCGGTCTTCGGCATCTTCGGCCATCCCGAAGCGGCCAACATGACCTACCTCGGACTGTACGCGCTGCAGCACCGGGGACAGGAGAGCTCGGGCATCGCCGCCTCAGACAACGAGGAAATCCGGCTGGTGCGCGCGATGGGACACGTCGCCGAGGTCTTCAACAGCGACAACCTCGCCACGCTGAACGGCCCGATTGCGATCGGCCACAACCGCTATTCGACCGCCGGTGAAAGCCGCGTCGCCAACGCGCAGCCGTTCCTCATCGACTGCGCGCACGGGCAGATCGCGATCTGCCACAACGGCAACCTGGTGAACGCGAGCGAGCTGAAAGAGATGCTCGTGAAGCACGGGTCGATCTTCCAGTCGAGCACCGACACCGAAGTCGTGCTGCACCTGTACGCGCGCTCCAGCGAGCCCACCGTCGAAGACGCGGTCATCGACGCGGTGTCGCAGGTGCAGGGCGCGTTCTCGTTCGTGATCATGACGCGCGACAAGCTGATCGCCGTCCGCGATCCGCACGGCTTCCGCCCGCTGGCGCTCGGACGCCTCGACGACGCCTATGTCGTGTGCTCCGAGACGTGCGCGATGGACCTGATCGGCGCGACGTACGTCCGCGACATCGAGCCCGGAGAAATCCTCGTCATCAGCTCCGAAGGCACGAAATCGGTCCGGCCGTTTCCGCCCGCGCACCTGGCGCAGTGCGTGTTCGAACACGTGTACTTCTCACGGCCCGACAGCTACGTGTTCGGCAAGAGCGTCAACGAAGTGCGCACGAATCTGGGCCGCGTGCTCGCGCGCGAGCAGGG
Organism: Vicinamibacterales bacterium; assembly: GCA_035571855.1. Taxonomy (GTDB): domain Bacteria; phylum Acidobacteriota; class Vicinamibacteria; order Vicinamibacterales; family CAVVIG01; genus DATNBT01. The sequence continues at coordinate 14,721 of DATNBT010000566.1, read as the reverse complement.
CGTGGACGCCGATGTCGTCGTGCCGGTGCCCGACTCCGGCGTCTGCGCGGCGATGGGGTTCGCCGACGAATCGAAGATCCCGCTCCGGATGGGCCTCATCCGCAACCACTACGTCGGCCGCACCTTCATTCAGCCGCAGTCGGCCATCCGCCACTTCGGCGTGAAGGTGAAGCTGAATCCGGTCAAGAGCATCCTCGACGGCAGGCGCGTCGTTCTCGTCGACGACTCGCTCGTGCGCGGGACGACGAGCCGGAAGATCGTGAAGATGGTCCGTCAGGCCGGCGCGAAGGAAGTGCACGTCCGCATCAGCTGCCCGCCGACGATCTCGCCGTGCTTCTACGGGGTGGACACGCCGCGAAAGTCCGAGCTCATCGCCGCGACGAAGACGCTCGAGGAGATCCGCGAGTTCCTCGACGCCGACAGCATCGGGTACCTCAGCCTCGACGGCATGATGTCGGCGGTCGGCAAGGACAGCTCGTCGTACTGCAGCTCGTGCTACACCGGTCATTACCCGGTCAGCTTCCCGCAGGACCAGGCGACGTATCTTCAGCTCGCGCTGAAGCTGGACAAGGGCGAGAGGCCGGATCCGCAGCCGGTCATCGTGCCGCTCACCACCATCAAGTAGCGTGGCGATCGACTACCGCGCGTCGGGCGTCGACATCGACGCCGGCAACGAAACCGTCCGCCGAATCAAGTCCCTCGCGAAGTCGACGTTCACCTCCGGCGTGCTGTCGGACATCGGATCGTTCGGCGGACTCTTCGCGCTCGATCGCTCCCGCTATCAGGAACCCGTGCTCGTCGCGAGCACCGACGGCGTCGGCACGAAGCTGAAGGTCGCGTTCATGACGGGCCGCCACGACACCGTCGGCGCCGACCTCGTGAATCACTGCGTCAACGACGTCCTCGTGCAGGGCGCCGAGCCGCTGTTCTTCCTCGATTACCTCGCGACGGGACGTCTGTCGCCCGACGTCGCCGAACAGGTGATCGCCGGAGTCGCACGCGGCTGCAGGGAAAACGGCTGCGCGCTCCTCGGCGGCGAAACGGCCGAGATGCCGGGCTTCTACGCCGACGGCGAGTACGACATCGCCGGCACCATCGTCGGCATCGTCGAGAAGTCGAAAGTGATCGACGGCCGGACGATCGCGCCCGGCGACGTGCTCATCGCGCTGCCGTCCGCGGGGCTGCACACGAACGGCTATTCGCTCGCGCGGTCGGTGTTCTTCGATCTGCTCGGATTGAAGGCCGACACGAACGTGCCGGAGCTCGGCACGACCGCCGGCGAGGCGCTGCTCGCGCCGCATCGATCGTATCTGAACGCCGTCAGACCGCTGCTCGCCGCCGGTCTCGTCAAAGGCATGGCGCATATCACCGGCGGCGGCATCACGGACAATCTTCCACGCACGCTGCCCTCCGGCTGCGCCGCTGAAATCGATCGCGCCTCGTGGCGCGTGCCGCCGATCTTCACGCTGCTCCAGACGCGCGGCGGCATTGCCGGGGACGAGATGCTGCGCGCGTTCAACATGGGCGTCGGGCTGATTGCCTGCGTCGGCGCGGCGGAGTCGACGCGCGCGCTCGACCTGCTGAAGAGCGCGGGCGAATCGCCGTCGGTCATCGGCCGCGTCGTGAAGGGCGGCGGCGACGTGCGCTACATCCACCAGCCGTGAGCCACCGGATCGCCGTTCTCATATCCGGACGCGGCAGCAATCTCCAATCCATCATCGACGCCATCGCCGACCATCGCCTCGACGCGACGATTGCGATCGTCGTGAGCAACCGCGCGGAAGCGGCGGGATTGAACCGCGCGAAAGACGCGGGCATCGACGCCGTTCACCTCGCGCCGACGTCGTATGCCGATCGGGACGCGTACGACGCCGCGATCGTCGACGTCCTCCGCGCGCGGCAGGTCGAGCTGGTGTGCCTCGCCGGGTACATGCGGCTCGTCGGACCGGCGCTGCTGCAGGCGTTTCCCGATCGAATCCTGAACATCCATCCGTCGCTGCTGCCCGCATTCCCCGGGCTCGACGCCCAGAGACAGGCGTACGAACACGGCGTGAAGATCAGCGGGGCGACCGTGCATCTGGTGACCGGCGGACTCGACGATGGGCCAATCGTGCTTCAGGCGGCAGTTCCCGTGAATCCCGACGACACCGTCGAGCAGCTGTCGGCCCGGATCCTCGTGGAGGAGCACAGGATTTATCCCGAAGCCATCGCGCGGGTGCTGGCCGGCGGATGGCGGATCGACGGCCGCCGTTTTCGATAGAATCTCCGCCGATCATGAGCACACGAACGGTCCGGGTCCGCGACGTCAAGGCGGCCGACAGCGCCAATCTGCAGCACGGCATCGACGATCTCTACGAGGATCGCGTCGACGTCATCGTCATCCGCGGCGCGTTCCCGCGGGAGCCGCTGGCGTCAGCCGGCGCGTCACTGGATCGTGACGACATCACGCAGGGCTGGAACCGGCCGAACGCGAAGATGCCGGTCGAAGACATTCAGATTCTCGGCACGGACACACCGGCGACGCCGACGTACTCGGCGCCGCGCGGCGCGTCGCTCGAGACGTACCTGGAGAGCGCGAAGAAGCATCGCTCCGACACCACCGGCGTGTTCGCGCCGGGGTTCGATGCGACGAAGGAATTTCAGCGCGTGCTGGCCGGCTGCGCTTCGGGCCGGCCCGCGGACGTCGCCGCGACCACGGGCGGCGATTCCTATGTGCCGTACACGATTCGGCGTCTGACGGACGGACGGCAGATCGGCGCGCATCACGACTATCACTACGGCCTGTCGCTCTATAACGACCTCGCGCCGCGGCTCGACACGAGCACGCTCGTCAGCTTCGTCGTCACGCTCGGCAAGCCGGATGCGGGCGGCGAGCTCGTCGTCTACGGCGTCACGCCGCAGACGCCGGCGCCGAAGCTGCCGAACGGCTTCTCGTGGGACGTCCCGGCAATCGAAAAGGAATACTCGTTCGAGCGCCTGGTGATGGACGTCGGCGACGTCTTCCTGCTCGCCTCGGGCCGCTGTCTGCATCGCGTCTCGCCCATCCAGGGCGCGAAGGCGCGCGTGACGATGGGCGGGTTTCTCGCGCTCGACAAACCGCGGGAGCGCGTGCTGTTCTGGAGCTGACGCCGGGACGCCGCCCGAAGTGGCGCGCGTACCTTCTTCTCTCACGCATTTCCAACCTCCCGACGGTCTGGAGCAACGTCATCGCCGGCGCGGTCGCGTCCGGCGCGGCGTTCACGCCGTTCGACATCGGATGGCTGGCCGCCGGGGTGTCGTTCCTGTACACGGCGGGCATGCTGCTCAACGATCTCTTCGATCGCGACTCGGACGCGAAGTACCGCCCCGATCGTCCGCTGCCGGCGGGCGACGTGAGGCTCGTGGAGGTGATGCGCGCGGCGATCATCATGATGGCCATCGGCGTCGGGATGATCGCCGGTCGCGGAAGCGCCGTCACCACGCTGCCATGGTGCGGCGCCCTCGTGCTGGCGATCGTGTATTACAACTGGCGGCACAAGCGCGATCCGCTCGGTCCGCTGTGGATGGGCATCTGCCGCGGGCTCGTCTACTGCGTCGCGGCGTCGGCGGTCGCGTCATTCGTTCCGACGCGCGTCTTCATCGCTGCGGGTGCGATGACGCTCTACGTCGTCGCGCTGACGCAGATCGCGAAGCGCCTCGGTCCGCGCGCCGGCGTCGTGGTGCCCCGGCTCATCGCCGGCATTTCCCTCGTCGACGCGGCGGTGGTGATGGCGACCGGCGGGAATGTGCCGCTCGCGCTGATTGCGGTGGTCTGCGGAGTCCTGACGCTGGGATTTCAGCGGGTCGTGCCCGGCACCTGATCGAACAGGTGCGAGAGCATCAGGTCCCTGATCGCGGCCGCCTCGATCGTTCCCTCCAGCGCATGCTTCTCTGACGACAGACACACCGGACCGTCCTCGAGCCGATCGGTGATGCGGCCGTGCGAGCCGCGAACGAGTGTGGCGTCGAGCGGAATCACTTCGAGCAGATAGCGGAAGCCGAGCATCTTCTTCGCGAGCGTCCACGCGATCTTCAGCTTCGGCAGCGGCAGAGACGGATCGAGAAACAGCTCGGCGGGGTCGTATCCGGGTTTGCGATGGATGTCGACGGTGCGCGCGAAGTCCGGCGCACGGCGATCGTCGAGCCAGTAGTAGTACGTGAACCAGCTCGAGGCGTCGGAGATGGCGACGAGCTCTCCCGAACGTTCGTGATCGAGGCCGATGGATGCCTGCTCGCGCCGGTCGAGGACGCGTTCGACCCCTGGCACCGCCGCGACGATCTTCCGGACATCTGCGAGCCGCTGTGCGTTGCGCACGTAGATATGCGCGATCTGATGATCAGCGACCGCGAATGCCTCCGATGCGCCGGTGTCGAGCGCGTCGGTGCCGAGCTCGTCGCGAACGGCCAGCAGTCCCGCCTCGCGCAGCACGCGGTTCAGATGAATCGGACGGTTGACCTCGGTGATCCCGTACTCCGACAAGACGATGACGCGGCGGCCCCGGCCGCGGAGCCGATCGATCAGCCGGCCGCACACGGCGTCAATCGCGCGGATGTCTTCGCGAATCTTCGGATCGTTCGGGCCGAGCCGCTGCAGGTTGTAGTCGAGGTGCGGCAGGTAGATCAGCAGCAGCGAGGGCGACGACCACTCGTCGACTTTCGCGGACGCCGACGCGATCCACTCGCTCGACCGGATGTCGGCGTTCGGCCCCCAGAAATTGAAGAACGGAAACGTTCCGATCTCCGCCGTCAGCTTGTCTTTGAGATCGGCCGGATGCGAGTAGATGTCGGGGATCTTGCGTCCGTCCGCCGGATAAATCGGCCTCGGCGTGACCGACCAGTCCGCCGAGCTGTACATGTTGAACCACCAGAACATCTTCGCGCACGTCACCGACGCGTTCCGGCGGCGGGCGGTGTCCCAGACTTTTTCTCCGGCGATCAGCTGGTTGTTCTGCTTCCAGAACATCACCTGCGCGACGTCGCGGAAGTACCAGCCGTTGCCGACGATGCCGTGATCGCGCGGAGCCGTGCCGGTGACGAACGTGGCCTGGACGGAGCACGTGACCGCGGGACTGACGGTGCGGAGCGCCGCCGTGGAGCCGCCGGCGGCGAACGCGTTGAGATGCGGCGTGTCCGGCCCCAGCATCGACTGCGTGAGGCCGACGACGTTGATGACGGCGGTCGGGTGCAACAATCAGCGGCCGGAGGTCACCGGCTCGCCGCGGAGAATCGAGTTGCTCTCGTACTTCTCCGTGCGGCTGACGACCGGACGCTCGTGCAGTTCGGCGAGGTCGAGCCGCCCGCTCTGCGCGAAGAACGTCACCGGGTTGTCCCAGACGATCTTCTCGATGGTCGCGTCGCCGATGCCGTGCTGGCGCATGACGTCGATCGTCTTCGGCACCTTCAGCGGATCGCTGATGCCCCAGTCGGCGGCGCTGTTGACGATGATGCGGTCGCTGCCGTACTTGTCGACGAGGACCGCCATCCGCTTCTCGTCCATCTTCGTGTGCGGATAGATGGAGTGGCCGGCCCAGCACTTCGTCTCGCCGAGGACGATGGGCAGCGTCTCTTCGTTGTTGTGATCGATGAGGACGCGCTCGTCGGGGAAGCCGGCCTGGCGAATCGTCTCGATCGTGTGCAGCGTGCCGCGCTTCTTGTCGCGGTGCGGCGTGTGGATCAGCACCGGCAGGCCGTACTCCTTCGCGAGCTCGAACTGCCTGAGCAGCGACTGCTCCTCGGCCTCCGTCTGATCGTCGTAGCCGACTTCGCCGACGGCGACGACGCCGTCCTTTTCCAGCCAGCGCGGCAGCATGTCGATGACCTCGCCGGCGACCTTCGGGTTGTTCGACTCCTTCGGGTTGAGGCCGATCGTACAGAAGTGCCGGATGCCGAACTGCGACGCGCGGAACCGCTCCCAGCCGACGAGGCTGTTGAAGTAGTCGACGAAGCTGCCGACCGTGGTTCGCGGCTGCCCGAGCCAGAACGCGGGCTCCACCAGCGCGACGATGCCGGCGGCGGCCATCGCTTCGTAGTCGTCGGTCGTTCGCGACGTCATGTGCACGTGCGGGTCGAAGATCTTCATGTCGTGTGTTCCTCGAGAGCGAGGTCGTGGAGCGCGAGCGGCAGGTCGACCGGGACCGGCCGTCCCGCCGCGCGCCGTTCGGCGGCGTAGTCGCGCGCCATGCGCGACAGCTCGGGATTCAGGCGGCGCGTGAGGCCGGTGATCCGCTCGATGCGGACGCCGGTGAAGAGCGCCTTCAGGACCATCTGGTTGAACTGGTTTTCTGGAAAGCACGCCGCGGGAAACGGATTCTCGCAGGCGATCGATTCAAACGTCGGTTGAATATGACTGCGGCACGAGTCGACGGCGGTCGACGTGAAGCGCTGTGCGTGCGGCATCAGCGCGAGGCCGCGCAGCCAGCTCTGCTGTTCGCGCGCGTCGCCGTTCTCGAAACACGCCGTCGCGAGATCGATCCACGCATCGACGTCCGGTGCGCCTTCAGCCGCGGCGAGCAGGAGCGCGGCCCGGGCGGCGTCGGCGTTCGTCCAGTGATCGAATGACATCTCCGGGGCCGTGTCGAGCAGCGACGAGCGTTCTTCGGCCGTCAACGACAGTGACGAGTTTCCGGCGTGACGGGCGGCGCCCGTGTAACTGCCGAGCAGACGGTTCCTGTCCTGCCGGCGGGCGGCGTCGATGGCGTTGTCGAACCAGGTCGCGGCCGCGGCGCTCAGTCGAGCCCGCGTGACGGCGGACAGCGTGACGGATGTGCTCGGCATCGATGCAAGAAATGGAGATCGGTACTTTAGTCGAAAAGGTTGACGATTGACAGGCCACTGCACGGCGGCGAAAATCTGTGGCTTGTCCCTCCCAAATCCAGCGCTGCTCATGCAGCTCGCTCTGGCGTACCGGTCGTCCGCCGTGCTGTTCGCCGCCGTCGAGCTCAAGGTGTTTACCGGAATTTCACAGGGCCGCGCGACCGCCGCCGAACTGGCGGCCGACGCGCACGCGGACCCCGAGAAGATGCGCATGCTGCTCGAAGCGTGCGTCGCCGAAGGCCTGCTGGCGCGTGAGGACGGCCGCTTCACAAATACTTCCGTCGCCGACGCGTTTCTCGTCGAAGGACGCCCGGCGTACAGCGCGAACGGGTTCAAGTACGCCGCCGACCTGTATCCGGCGTGGAGCCGGCTCGCGGACCTCGTGCGGACCGGCCGGCCGCCGATGCCGCCGCAGACGATCCTGGGAGACGACAAAGCGAAGACGCGCGCGTTCGTGTACGCCATGCACGAGCGAGCAAAGGGGATTGGCTCGATCCTGCCGCATCTGGTCGATCTCAAGGGACGCCAGAAGCTCCTCGACGTCGGCGGCGGGCCGGGGACCTACTCCGTTTCGCTCATTCAGCAGACGCCGGGCCTGACCTCGACCGTGCTCGACGTGCCCGGCGTGCTCGACGTGACGCGCGAGCTGATCGACGCCAGCGGCTTCGCGGATCGCGTCACGCTCATGCCGGGCGACTATCTGACGTCGCCGTTCGGCACCGGCTTCGATGTCGTGCTGCTGTCGGGCATGATGCATCGCGAGACGCCCGAGACGTGCCAGATGCTCCTGCGCAAGGCGTTCGCCGCGCTCGAACCGGGCGGCATCGTGATCGTGAGCGATGTGTTCTTCGAAGACGACCGGAAAGGCACGCCGCCGTTTGCCGTGTACTTCGCGCTCAACATGATGCTGACGAGCGACGAGGGCTCCGCCCACGCGATGACGGAGATGTCGCGCTGGATGAGCGGCGTCGGATTCCGCGACATCTCGGTCCGCGAACTGCCCAAGCCCAACCCGCACACGCTGCTCGTCGGAACGAAAGCCTGAGCATGGTGATCGACCCTCCGGTTGCAGCGGCGCAGACGCGGCGCCCGCCTGCGTGGCTCCTGATTGCCACCGGCGTGCTGGCGCTGACGATTCTCGGCCTGTCGGTCGCCGAAACCAGCTACAGCGCCCACTGGCTGATCGATCAGGGGGACTACGTCAGCATCATCGGCCTGGTGTTCATCGCCGGCGCGGGCATCGTCCTGTACAGGCAAGAGCGGCTGTTCGTCTCGCTCCCGCTCGTGTTTCCATGGCTGCTCTATCCCGTCATCACGCAGGGCGATCAGCTGATCGACAACATGTCGATTACGACGATGCGCGTGGTCTGCGACGTCCTGCTGGCCGCGATCTTCGCGACGCCCGTCGGTGTCGCGGTGCTCGGCCTGGAGTACGCCTGGAAGCCGGCGCCGGCCGCGCGAAGCCGCCGCCGGGGGGCGCTCGCCGCCGCGGCGCTGATGGCGCTCGAGATCTGGCTCGCCGTTCAGTATCTGGGGATGCTGATGGTCGTGACGCTCGCGGTGATGATCGCCGTGACGCTCGCATACGGCGCGTGGCCGCAGCGCGGGGAGTCGTCCGCGGTCCGCGGCACCGAGCGCTTCGCGCTGGCGGTCCTGGTCGCCGGAGTCCTGGCCTCCGGCGCGGCCTACTTTATATATAAGGATGCGCCGGGCGCCTACCAGGGGAGCCCCAGCTTCTACATGGATCCGGGCCGCCAGGATCTCGTGTACAGCCTGGATCGCGTCAAGGTGCCGCCGCGAGCGCCCGAGGCCCCGGCGTCGGCGGCCGAGGCACACGCGGCGCTGACCGGCTACGCCGACACGCTGAACAAACTGCTGGCGGGATATCACGTCCTCGACCGGAACTACACGTACGATTTCCACAACGAGCTGTTTCTCCGGCACACTCCGCTGGTTGCGAATTACCGCGCGGTCGGCCTCGGCATGATCGACGATGCGAAGCGCATGAAAGCGGATGCCGACCGGCACGCCGATGCGGCGCGCCGTTCACTCGCCGCCGACGATCCGCTTCGGGCGCTGCTCGACGACGTGAGCGGGTACATCGATTCGGATTTCGCGCGCGAGCGCGGCACCGAGGCGATGACGGCGGAGTTCGAGAAGACGAAGGCGGGACTGCAGCACGCGGCGCACTTCTACGAGGGCGAAGGCAAGTATCTCGGCATCCGGCTCGTCGACGTCCTCCAGAAGCATCGCGCGGTGCTCGACGCCCCCGCGCTGAGGCCGGTCACCGGAGAGTTCGCCGCCGCGAGCCGCGCGATTTTCGACGCCTACGCCAACCACGTCGTCGGATTCTGATCCCGTGATGCCGCTCACGACGCTGCGGCTTCAGCATCGAATCGTCATCCCGTTCGTCGCGGTCGCCGTCGTCACGACGGCCGCCGCCGCCTACGTCGCGGTCTCGACGCTCTCACGCACGCTGTCCTCGCGAGTCGACGAACAGAGCCGCAATGCCGCCGCCCTCGTCAGCCAGAGCGACTTCGCGCTGAACCCCCAGATTCTCGCCAGCATCAAGCGGATCGTCGGCATGGATGTCATCACGTTCTCCTCGGACGGTCACGTGATCGCGTCGACGGTCGATCCGGCCAGGACGGCGCTGTTATCCGCGGTCACGGGCTCGGACGCGGCGCTGACCGCTGCACGATCCTCGGCCGACTCGGTCCAGGTGCCCGTGACGTGCGACGTGCCATGCCGCGTGACGTATCACCGGGTGACCGGCCGGCCCGGCACGCTCGTGGCCGTCGTGGCCGACACATCGCCGCTGCTCACGGCCACGCGTTCGATCACGCAGATTGTGCTGCTGACGGCCATCGTCAGCGTGCTCATCATGATCGTCGTCAGCCAGCTCGTCGCGCGCCGCGTGACGAAGCCGCTGTCGACCCTGGTGGCGTTCACGCAGAAAGTCGGCTCCGGCGACACGGTGTCGCGCGCACCGGCGGGCGAGGACGAAGTCGGCAGGCTCGGAGCCGCCTTCAACACCATGCTCGATCGGCTGGAGCGTTCGCAGGCGGCGCTCGTGCAGTCGGAAAAGCTCGGGCTCGCGGGCCTGCTCGCGGCGCGTGTCGCGCACGACATCCGCAATCCGCTGTCGTCGATCAAGATGCAGACGCAGCTGCTTCAGAGCCGCACGCGCGGCGATCTGGACAATCAGGCGATGACGACGGCCGTTCTCGCGGACATTCAGACCGTCGAACACGTGGTCCGGGACTTGCTGGAGCTCGCGCGTCCGGGCGATCTCAGGCTGAAGCCTTCGAGAATCGACGAGCTGGTGAAGGATCTGCTGATGCGCCTCGACGCGCAGTTTCGGTACAGGAAAATCGATACGGAAATTGTGATGGCCGGCGATCTGCCGCCGGTGCCGCTCGACGCGGATCGGTTCGGGCAGGCGCTGCTGAACGTCGTGCTGAATGCCGCCGATGCCATGCCGTCGGGCGGGCTCCTGCGTGTCTCCGGGCGTCGCTCGAACCCGTCGACGATCGAGCTCGAGGTGTGCGACGATGGCGTCGGAATAGATCCCGCGATTCTGCCGCACGTCTTCGATCCCTTCGTGTCGAGCAAGCGTGACGGCGTCGGTCTCGGCCTCGTGAATGCGAAGGCCGTGGTCGAAAGCCACGGCGGACGGATCGAGATTGCCGCGCGCGCGCCGCGCGGCACGCGGGTCATCATCGCTCTTCCGGTGCTGGACGCGGTTCATGGCTGACATACTCGTCGTCGACGACGATCAGGCGGTCGCCAAGGCCTTCGAGCATTTCCTGAAATTCGAAGGGCACACCTGCCGTCTCGCGAGCAACGCCGCCGACGCGCTGAAGCTGCTGCGAGAGCGGCGTCCGAATCTCGTGATGATGGACGTCCGCATGCCCGGCATGGACGGGCTGCACGCGCTGCAGCAGGTTCGCAGCGCGTTCCCCGACGTCTACGTCGTCATCATGACGGCGTACGGCACCAGCCAGACGTCCATCGACGCGATTCGCGCAGGCGCCTTCGACTATCTGACGAAGCCGCTGGATCTCGACGAGCTGCGGGAAGTGATCCGCAAGGCGCTCGAGGCGCAGAAGGTCAGCCTGGAGACGTCGGGACCCGGCGGTGAGCAGGAGCCCGCACCGTCGGTCGCGCTCATCGGCGAGACGCCGGCGATGCGCGACGTCTACAAGATGATCGGCCGCCTGGCGACCAACGACGTGCCGGCGCTCGTGATCGGCGAGCACGGGACCGGCAGGCGGCTGGTGATTCTCACGATTCACGACAACAGCGCGAGGCGCGACCGTCCGTTCACGACGATCGACTGCGCGGAGATGCCGGAGGCGTCGATTGCCGCCGCGCTGTTCGGCGGCGAAAAGGGGACCGTCCAGCTCGATCGCGTGGAGGCCATGCCGCCGCCGCTGCAATCGCGGCTCGCGCGCGCGCTCGGCGACGAACGCACGCGGCAGGCGGAAAAGCTCACGGCGCGGATCATCGCGTCGACGGACTGCGACCTGCAGGACAAAGTGTCGTCGGGGACATTCAGCCGCCAGCTGCAGGACGCGCTCACCGTCATCACGCTGACGCTCCCGCCGCTGCGCGAACGGCGGGACGACATCCCGCTCCTGGTCCGGCATTTCATCCATCGCAGCAACGTGATGCTGAGCCGCACGATCAAGGGCGTGGACGAGCCGGCGGCGAAGGCGCTCTACGGCCACTCATGGCCCGGCAACGTCGACGAGCTGGAGCGCACCATCACGCGCGCGTGCATCGTCGCGCGCAGCGACATCCTGACGATGGCGGACGTCGATCACTCGCTGGCGAGCCCGTTCATCAGCCGGGGGGATGCCGATTCAGTGCTCGATCGCGCCGTCCGCGCCGCACTGCACGAGCGTCTCGTGCAGACGCGCGAAGGCGAGCCCACGTCGTACCACGACATCGTCGACATCGTGGAGACGGCGCTCGTGAAGGAAGCGTTGACCATCACGAACGGGAACCAGGTGAAAGCCTCGGAACTGCTCGGCGTCAATCGCGCGACGCTGCGCAAGAAGATGGGCGACGATTAACTGTCTTCGATTTTCGCGCGGTAGATCACCCATCCGAAGGCGGCCACGGCGACGAGCATGATGATTGCCGGCAGCGTGCTTCCCGTGTCGCGCGAGACTTTTCCCGCATAGGCGTACACGATCACGATCGGCGCGGTGCCGGCGAGCGACGCGACGAGGAACGTCCGCCGCGTCATCGCCGACAGCCCGGCGACGACGCTCATCGTTTCCATCACGACAGGCAATGCGCGGGTGACCGCAATGGCCGCGGCTCCGTGGCGCGCGAAGACGCGCGCCAGCCGATCGATCTCCTCGTCGCCGACGATCGCCGCCGAGGCGCGCCGGCCGTACTTCCGCACGAGCTCGAACCCGAGCCACTCGCCGCCGACCGATCCGACGAGCGCGAGCGCGGCTCCCCCCCAGACGCCGAATGCCGCGCCGCTCAATACCATCACGATGCTCGAGGGAATCGGCAGGAAGAGATCCGCGGCAAGCAGCGCGACGATCGTCGCGGCGCTGCCCGCGCCCGCGCGGACGATCCAGGCCGACGCGAGATCGCCGATGCTCAGGCCCATCACGTTCTCGATGAGCACCTTCGACAGGATCACGGCGGCTGCGACCGACCCGATCAGGATCAGCGTTCGTTTCATATGTGTGCCGCTGCTGCCGACGTGCTGCCGGCGCGCGTGCGCCACCAGCGGATGAACGCATTCAACGCGCGACGGCGGCGGGCGAGGTCCGCCACGAAGAGGATCAACGCGCCCGCGCCGAGCCATGTCGACACGTCGCGCCATTGCCGGGGTCTCGAGCCGTTGAAGGGGTTCGCGGCGGCCGGCAGCATCTCGCCGCCGGTGACGCGCGCGATTTGTGAAAGCAGAAGCGTGTCGGCGCCGCGAGACGATCGCTCGCGGTTCGCCGACCAGTAGAAGGCCCGCGCCGTGCGTTCTTCGACGCCGGTCTCGCGGTCGCGTCCGGAAACGTCGAGCACGTACGCACCGGTTGCCGCGGCGGGAAGATCGGTTTCGTACCGTCCGGGCGCGGTCCCGCGAAGCCGGATGCGGTCGGTGCCGCCGGACGGCGACAGCACGGTCGCGTCGAGATCCAGCGCGCTGGCGAATCGGCCGCCGTGCTCGGCTTCGATCACGAGATGCGGATGGTTCGACCGATCGCTCACGGTCGGCGTCAGCTCACGGCTTTCCGTGCCGCGTGCCGTCCAGCGCGCCGTCTGCGTCCAGAGCTGACGGAAGCCCTTCCACGCCGGCATGTCCGCCGCCCATGACGATTGAAGATCGGATGTGAATACCGCGACACGGCCGAGCCCGGCACGCCAGCCCGCGAGAATGGGATCGCCGAGCGGCGACACAAGCATCGGCTCGGCGCCGGGTCGGAGCGCGCTGACCGTGTACCCGCGCAGCCTGGGCAGTGCTGCGCGATCGAGGCCCGCGGTGGCGGGATGTGGCGAGACGGCGAGCGTGAACAGCTCGTCGACTTCCGTTCCGCCGGCCGCCGCCGTGGCGTCGCGCGCCGCAAGCGCCGGAAGGTCGCGGATGTCGGTGGCGGCATACGAGCGGCCGCCGGTCGAACGCGCCAGGCGATCGAGAAGATCGCGGTCGGCGTCGGGGCCGATGGCGATGACCGACAACTCCACGCCTTGTCCGCGGACGGCCTCGCGGAGGCGGTCGGCGTCAGCGGCCGTCGTCCTGCCGTCAGAAACGAGCAGCAGGTGCCGCCTCGGCGTCGGCGAGGATTTCAGCCAGCCGATCGCCATGTCGATTGCCGGCGCGATGGCGGTCGCTCCGCCGGGTTCGATTACGCGCAGCCGTTCGGCGACGGCGGCCGCGTCGTGTCCGGCCGCAAGCGTCGCGACCGCCGTCGGCGTGCGATCGAACGCGACCACGCCGAACGGATCGGACGATTGCCGGACGTCGAGAACGCGCAGCACGGCCTGGCGCGCGAGCTCGATCTTCTGCACGCCGTGCTCCCGATCGGCCATGCTGCCGGACTTGTCGAAGACGAACACGAACGACTCGGCAGGCGCCCGCAAACCGCGGCGCGGCCGCAGATCGACCGGCAGAATCGGGTCGAGCCGGGTGCCGGCGACGTGTGCGGCGGTCAGCGTCGCCCGGCTTCCAATCAGCAGCAGGCCGCCGCCGTCGTTGACGTACGACACGACGGACTGCGCCTGCGCCGGCGTCACTCGCGCGACGCGCAGTCCGAAGATCTCCAGCGCGGACGCGACGCCGGCCGCATCACCGACGTAGAGCACGCGGCTGCGGCCGGAGACATTCACGACGGCGCCCTGCCGATTGCCGTCGTCGTCATCCAGCGCCGCTTCGTACGTCACGTGCCCCGGTTCCGCCCGGCTGTCGGAGATCCTCACAGAGGAGGTGCCGTCTGCGCCGATGCGGATTTCACGTGTGTCGAGCGACATTCCGTCGCGGAACATCATCACGCGGCCGCGCATTCCGGGACTGCCGGTCACGTTCACGGCGACAGCGAAGGGCTCGCCTTCGCGCACGTCATGCGGCGCGCTCACGCCCGCGATCGCAGGCGACGAGGCTCCGCTCGCAGCGGAATCCGGGACCGCGACGTCGACTCGTACGCCAGCTGCGGCGGCCCTCGCGGCTTCGCGAGCCGCGTTGCCGCTGGTCTCGCGGCCGTCGGAAAACAGCACGAGCCTGCGAACATTCGTGTCCGGCAGCGTCGCGCGCGCCAGCCGCAGTGCCTCTTCGATGTTCGTGCTCGAGCCCGTCACCGCCGATCGCACGCCGGATATCGGCGATCGCCCGCCCGGCCGTCGCTCAATCGCCGCGTCGCCGCCGAACACGAC
>DATNBT010000565.1:0-8872 GCA_035571855.1 Vicinamibacterales bacterium | reverse complement strand
CGGGATCATCTCGCTCTTCCCCGCCGTGCTCGCGGTGGTGCGGCCGGGCGTGCCGTCGACGCGGTACACCATCTCGGCTGCGCAGATGCTGATGGGCGCGCTGCTCATCCACCTGACGGGCGGACGCCTCGAAACCCACTTTCACGTCTTCGGCTCGCTCGCGTTTCTGGCGTTCTATCGCGACCGGAAGGTTCTGATTCCCGCGACGGTCATCGTCGCCCTCGATCACATGCTGCGCGGCGCGTTCTGGCCGCAGTCGGTCTACGGCGTGCTCGTCGCCAGCCAGTGGCGCTGGGTCGAACACGCGGCGTGGGTCATCTTCGAGGACATCTTCCTGCTGGTGTCGATCCGCCGCGCGAACATCGAGATGCAGGACATCGCGAACCGCACGGCGGCGCTCGAACAGGAAGTGCGCACGCGCCAGATCGCCGAAGCCGAGGCGTCGCTGACGGCCGCACAGCTCCGCGTCACGCAGCAGAAGGCCGAAGCCGCCACGCGCGCGAAGAGCGACTTCCTCGCGAGCATGAGCCACGAGCTCCGCACGCCGCTCAACGCGATCATCCTGTACAGCGAGCTGCTGCAGGAGGAAGCCGACGACCGGCACGAGCTGCGGACCTCCGGCGACCTGCGGCGTATTCAGTCCGCCGGCAATCAGCTGCTCGAGCTGATCAACGGGATCCTGGACCTGTCGAAGATCGAAGCCGGCAAGATGACCCTCGCGCTCGAGCGCTTCGCCGTCCGCGACGTCGTCAAGGAAGTCGTCGACACCATCGCGCCGGTGCTGCAGAAGAACGAAAACAGGATCGAGATCAGCATCGGAGACGGGGTCGACACGATGCACGCCGATCTGATGAAGACGCGTCAGATTCTGCTCAACCTCCTGAGCAATGCCGCGAAGTTCACCAGGGCCGGCCGCGTGTCCGTCGAAGTGCGCGCGGTGGGCGGCGACGTGCCCGGCGTGCTGTTCGTGGTGACCGACACGGGCACGGGCATGACCGAGGAGCAGCAGTCGCGCGTGTTCGAGCCCTTCACGCAGGCCGACGTCATGACGACGCGGAAGTACGGCGGGACCGGCCTCGGCCTCGCGATCGTCTCGCGCTTCTGCAGCCTGATGGGCGGCGGCGTGTCTGTCGAGAGCGCACCGGGAAAAGGATCCCGGTTCATCGTTCGTCTGCCCGTCGACGTCGCCGTCCTGGCGGACGCCGCCGCCATGGATGCTGCCTGATATGCCGAAGATTCTGCTCGTCGAAGACAACGAAGCCAGCGCCGACGCGCTCGCCCGCCGCCTCGAGCGGCGCAACTACTCCGTCCGCATCGCCGCCGACGGTCTCCAGGCGGTCGCGCTCGCGAAGTCAGAGCAGCCGGATCTGATTCTCATGGACCTCGGGCTCCCGGGCATCGACGGCTGGGACGCCACGGCGCACCTGAAGTCGAATCCCGAGACGAGCCACATCCCGATCATCGTCCTGAGCGCGCACGCGATGCCGAATCACAAGCACCAGGCGTTCGCCGCCGGCGGCGACGACTTCGACAGCAAGCCCGTCCAGTTCGACAGGCTGCTGCACAAGATCGAGACGCTGTTGACGACGCGGAGCGGCGATCCTACGAGCGCGTCAGTTTCCGGTACTTGATGCGGTGCGGCTGGTCGGCTTCCGCGCCGAGCCGCCGCTTCCGGTCCGCTTCGTAGTCCTGGTAGTTGCCTTCGAACCAGACGACCTCGCTGTCGCCTTCGAACGCCAGCATGTGCGTCGCGATGCGATCGAGGAACCAGCGGTCGTGGCTGATGACCACCGCGCAGCCGGCGTAGCCGAGCAGCGCTTCTTCGAGCGCGCGCAGCGTGTCGACGTCGAGGTCGTTGGTCGGCTCGTCGAGCAGCAGCAGGTTGCTGCCCTTCTTCAGCAGCTTCGCCAGATGAACGCGGTTGCGCTCGCCGCCTGACAGCGATCCGACCTTCCGCTGCTGCGCCCCGCCCTTGAAGTTGAACCACGAGACGTACGCGCGCGAGGCGACTTTCTTCTTCCCGAGCTCGATCTCGTCGCTGCCGCCCGAGATCTCCTCCCACACGGTCTTGTTCGCGTCGAGCGCGTCGCGGCTCTGATCGACGTAGCCGACCGTCACCGTCTCGCCGATCTTCAGCGTCCCGGCGTCCGGCTTCTCCGCGCCCGTAATCATCCGGAACAGCGTCGTCTTGCCGGCGCCGTTCGGGCCGATGACGCCGACGATGCCGCCGCGCGGCAGCGTGAAGTCGAGGCCGTCGATGAGCAGGTTGTCGCCGTAGCCTTTTTTCAGCCCGCGCGCTTCCACGACGACGTCACCGAGGCGCGGACCGGGCGCGATGTAGATTTCGGCCTGCTCGATCTTCTTCGCCGCGTCTTCCTTCAACAGGTCTTCGTAGTGGTTCAAGCGGGCCTTGCCCTTGGCCTGGCGCGCCCGCGGCGACATGCGCACCCATTCGAGCTCGCGCGCGAGCGTCTGCTGCCGCTTCGTCTCGGCCTTCTCCTCCTGCGCGAGACGGTTCTGCTTCTGCTCGAGCCACGACGAGTAGTTGCCTTCCCACGGGATGCCGTGGCCGCGATCGAGCTCGAGAATCCAGCCGGCGACGTTGTCGAGGAAGTACCGGTCGTGCGTGACGGCGACGACGGTGCCTTTGTATTCCTTGAGGAAACGCTCGAGCCAGGCGACCGACTCGGCGTCGAGGTGGTTCGTCGGCTCGTCGAGCAGCAGCAGATCGGGCGACTGCAGCAGCAGCCGGCACAGCGCCACGCGGCGGCGTTCGCCGCCCGAGAGCTTCGCGACGTCGGCGTCCGGGGGCGGCAGCCTCAGCGCGTCCATCGCGTGCTCGAGCTGGCTGTCGAGATCCCACGCGTTGCTCGCGTCGATCTTGTCCTGGATGCGCGCCTGCTCCTCGAGGACCTTGTCCATCTCCTCGGGCGAGAGATCTTCGCCGAGCTTCGCGTTGACGTCGTCGTACCGCGTCAGCAGCGCTTTGATCTCCGCGACGCCTTCTTCGACGTTGCCGAGGACGGTCTTCTTCGCATCGAGCTTCGGCTCCTGATGGAGGAACCCGACGCTGATGCCGTCGGCCGGGAACGCCTCGCCGATGAACGTCGTGTCTTCGCCGGCCATGATCTTCAGCAGCGAGCTCTTGCCGGCGCCGTTCAGGCCCAGGACGCCGATCTTCGCGCCCGGCAGAAAAGACAGCCAGATGTCCTCGAGCACTTTGGCGTCGGGAGGATGTACCTTCCC
This sequence comes from Vicinamibacterales bacterium, assembly GCA_035571855.1. Lineage (GTDB taxonomy): Bacteria > Acidobacteriota > Vicinamibacteria > Vicinamibacterales > CAVVIG01 > DATNBT01. Next base: position 5,626 of record DATNBT010000565.1, on the reverse strand, counting down.
GAGACCCTTCATGGTGTAGATAAACTGAGGCATAGGAAACTTCTATTGTACCCGTGATGCGGCGGATCCTTCACATCGACATGGACGCGTTCTACGCGTCGGTTGAGCAGCGCGACGATCCCGCGCTCAAAGGCAAACCTGTCGCGGTCGGCGGATCGCCGACGGGCCGCGGCGTCGTCGCGGCCGCGAGCTACGAGGCGCGGAAGTTCGGCGTCTACTCCGCGATGCCGATGGCGCGCGCCGTGCGCCTGTGTCCCCAGCTCGTCATCGTCCGCTCCGACTTCTCGAAGTACCGCGCGGTGTCGCAGCAGGTGTTCTCGATCTTCCGCGAGGTGACGCCGCTCGTCGAAGGCCTGTCGCTCGACGAGGCGTATCTCGACGTGACGGAGAACGCGTGGGGCGAGACGCTCGCCACCAACGTCGCGAAGCGCGTGAAGGCGCGCATCCTCGACGAGACGCGGCTGACGGCGTCGGCGGGCGTCGCGCCGAACAAGTTCCTCGCGAAGGTGGCCTCGGGGTGGAAGAAGCCCGACGGCCTCACGGTCATCGCGCCCGAACGCGTCGAGCCGTTCCTGCAGCAGCTCCCCGTCGACGCGCTGTGGGGCGTCGGTCCCGTGACGGCGAAGAAGCTGCGCGCGCGCGGCATCGAGCGGCTGGTCGACGTGCGCAATACGGATGAGCGGCTGCTGCGTGAGGCCGTCGGCAGCATGGCCGACTGGCTGCGGCAGCTCTCGCTCGGGATCGACGACCGCCCCGTCACGCCGCATCGCGAGGCGAAGTCGTCGGGCAGCGAGAACACCTACCCCGAAGACCTCGTCGACCTCACCGCAATCCGGCAGGAAATCGCGGAAATGGCGGGACATGCCGTCGGCTGGCTGGCGCGGAAAGCGCTGATGGCGCGGACGGTCACCATCAAGGTGCGTTACTCGGATTTCACCACCATCACACGCAGCCACACGGCGGCGCCGACACGCGACGAAGCGGCGATCACGTCGCGTGCCGTGTCGTTATTGGACAAAACCGAGGCCGGCACACGGCCTGTCAGACTTCTCGGCGTGTCGGTGCACAACCTGACGACGGCGGAAGGCGGCGCCGATCTGCCGCTGTTCGACTCAGTGCTATGATCGTTTCGTGTTGAAGGGAACCCGCGAAGGCCTCGTCAAGAAACTCCAGCCCGTGAGCATTCACGGGCAGATGTCGGTGGACGTCTACTTCACCGATCCCGCCGATCCGGACGGCCAGGTGAGCGTCGCGCGCGTCGGCAACGAGGCCGTCGACTCGACGATCGAGCCGGGCGACACGATCAAGCTCGAATACCTCGTCGGGCAGGTCGTGAAAGTCACGCGCATCGTGCCCGTCGCGTGATCGACGCGGCGGAAGCACTCACGCGGCTGCGCGACGGCAACGCCCGGTTCATCGCCGGACAACTCACCGACCAGGCGCTCTCCAAGCGCGAGATGAAAGCCCTCGCCACCGACCAGGCGCCGTTCGCCATCATCCTCGGCTGCTCGGATTCCCGCGTGCCCGCCGAGCTCGTCTTCGATCAGGGCTTCGGCGACCTCTTCGTCATCCGCGTCGCCGGCAACATCGTCGCGCCGTCGCAGGTCGGCAGCGTCGAATTCGCCGCCGCGAAGTTCGGCACGAAGCTCGTCGTCGTCATGGGGCATCAGAGCTGCGGCGCGATTACCGCGGCGGTCGAGGAACTGCTCGACGGCGCGAAGCCTGAATCGAAAAATCTCAGCTCGATCGTGGACCGCGTGAAGCCCGCGGTGCAGGCCGTCATCGCCGGCGGCAAGGACATGGACCGGAAGTCGCTCATTCGCGAAGCCGTCCGCGCCAACGTGCGCGCGTCAGTCGATCATCTCCGCCACGGATCGGCGCTGCTCGAGAAGCTGATTCGGACCGACGGACTGATGATCGTCGGCGCCAAATACTCTCTGGACACCGGCGTCGTCGCGTTCCTCGATTAGAGCCGACAGGCCTGAAGGCCTGTACTACTTGCGCTCAATCCGAATCGATTTCAACTCGATGCGCGTGTTAGGAGTCTCGCCCGTGCGGGGCGTCTGCTCGATCTGCTCGACGACGTTCATGCCGTCGACGACGTGGGCGAAGGCCGTGTAGTTGCCGTCGAGGCCGGGCGGCGTGCCGGTGACGATGAAGAAGGACGTCGTCGCTTCGTTGCCTTCGCCGCGCGCCATGGAGACGATGCCCTTCACGTGCTTCGTGTCCGTGATCTCCGGCGCGAGCGGGTGAATGAGCTTCTGCTGCTTCTCCGTCAGCGGCGTCGAGCGCATGTTCATCGCGCCGGTCTGAATCACGAATCCCGGCGCGACGCGGTGAAACGCGACGCCGTTGTAGATGCCCGCGTCGGCCATGCGCAGGAACTGGCGGACGGTCTCGGGCGCCTTCTCCGGATTGAACTCGATGGTGATCGACCCGGAGCTCGTCTCGAGCACCGCGCGATATGACGCGAGCTGCTGCGCGGTGTCGTTGACGTAGAGCACCGGCGGCGTGTCGCGGATCGTGACCTTCTTGATCTCGACCCGCTCGGTGGCGACGCCCTTCTCGTCCACCGGCGTTTCCGAGATCTTCTGCACCACTTCGATGCCGTCCGAGACATGGCCGAGCACCGTGTACTTCCCGTCGAGTCCCGGCTGATCGACGACGGCGATGAAGAACTGCTGGCCGGCGCTGTCGGCCTTGCCGGGAATCGTGACGGCGGCGACCGAGCCGCGCGTCATCTTCGCGGCCTTCGCTTCGTCCTTTACGGCGTTCAGGCCGCCGGTCCCCCACTGCGCGCGCTTCGACGGATCTTTCGTCAGCGGATCGCCGCCCTGTACGATCCCGTACTTGATCATCTTGTGGAAGATCGTGCCCTCGTATCCGCCGGCCTCCGCCGTCTTCATGAAGTACGCCGTCGTCAGCGGCGCGGCGCCTGCGTCGAGATCGACGACGAACGTGCCCGCGGTCGTCTCGACCACGGCCTGCTTCGGCGCGGCAGGAGCCGCCTGAAGAATGCCCAACAGCCACGCGAGAAGAATGGCGATCATGCGGGCTCCGACAGAATGCGTGACGCGTGCCAGATGTAGTGAACGCCCGATACGAGCGTGATCCCGAGCGAGATGTAGATGCCGATGTCGACGATCAACGAGTGGTAGCCGAGGTAGTTGTAGAGCATCGCGAAGGAGATCGTGATGATGTAGACCGCCGTGGCCGCCTTGCCGAAGATCGTCGGCCGGAACGTGCGCCGGCCGACCGCGAGGTTGACGATGAACACGGTGGCGACGATGCCGACGTCGCGGCTGATCACGAGCACGGTCAGCCAGATCGGGAGCTTGTTCGCGAGGCCGAGATTCGGCAGCGTCAGCACGACGAATGCGCTCAGAAACATCAGCTTGTCGGCCATCGGATCGAGCCACGCCCCCAGCGTCGTCTTCTCCCCTTTGGCGCGCGCGATGAGGCCGTCGAGCGCATCGGTGATGCCAGCGAGTGCGAACACGGCGAGCGCCCAGCCGAGCTCGTGCTCGATGATCAGCACGACGAACGCGGGGATCAGCAGCATCCGCAGCAGCGTGAGCTGATTGGCGACCGTGAAGACGGCATCGTTCGAGTGCGACACCGGCGGTTCCTTACTTGCGGGCATTGCCGCTCAGCGTTTCGACCCGGACGACCGCGGCGACGGCTTCGGCGCCGGTGACGACCTTCGACGGCTGGAACGTGTTGTTCGGCCCCGCCTCCATGACGCCCGCGGCCACGGTCATCGACGCCGCGGGATAGGCGAGGTGGCTCGGCGGCAGATCGCTGAAGCGCAGGCGCGCCGCCGTCCAGCTGCGCGCGCGGATCGGATCGTCGGCGGCAATGCGCGCGAGCAGCCGGCTCATCGCCGTCGCCAGATCGCTCCGGCGCACCACGCCGCGCGGCTGAAACGTATGGTTCTCGAACGGATCGACGATGCCCGCGCGGGCGACGTTGAGAATCCACGTCGACGCCCAGTCCTGCCGGACGTCGCTGACGACCACGGCGTCCTTCTTCCTCGCCGACAGCACGAGCGCCGGCAGCCTGATGCCGATGAGCGCGGCCAGCTCGCCGCGCGTCAGCTGCTGGGTGTGTTCAATCGCCTGGTACTCGACCGGCAGATGGGCCGCCTCGGATCGCGCACGCGCGGATTCGAGCTTGGCCTCGACCGCGTCGCTCGGCTCGATGACCACCGCCTCGCCGTACCACCGCGCGGCGCCGTCGTAATCGCCCTTCGTCGAGAGGACGTCGCCGATCTGGACCATCGCGACCGTGTCGCTCGCGTCGAGCGAGACGGCTTTCTGCAGGCGCTCAAGCGCCGCGTCGGCGTCGCCGCGCCTCACTTCGACGTCGGCGAGCTCGCGATACAGGAAGCCGCTGTCCGGCGATGCTGCGATCGCGCTCTCGTACGCCTTCGCCGCCTCGTCGAACTTTCCGTCTCTGGTCGACTGTCGCGCCGACGCCAGCTGTCGCTCGACGCCGCGGAACTGGAGGACGTCGATGCGGCGGCGTACGTCGCCGAGCGACGGATCGACGGCCAGCGCCGACTGGAACGCGAAGAGCGCGTCCTTGTCTCGGCCGAGCGCGAGAAAGGCCTGTCCCCCGCCGGCCAGCGCGGGCGCATACCGCCCGTCGACGAGCAGCGCTTTTTCGAAATGCGCGAGCGCCGCCTTGGGCTCCTTGCGGGCAAGCTCGAGGTAGCCGACACCGGTCTCGGCGGGATAGAACTGCGGCGCGCTCTTCAGCGCGAGCTGAAACTCACGCTCGGCGTCGCGGAAGTCGCCGGCCTGGAGAAACCGCCAGCCGCGGCGATGGCTCGCGACGGCCGCCGGATATCCGCCGAAGGCGGCGGGAATGGACGGCTCGACGAAGTCCTGAAACCTCGTCGCCGACTCGTTGGGGAGCGGAACCGTTTTCTGTGCGCAGGCGCCGGCGACGATCGCCAGCGCAACGACCAGGCGTCTCACAGGCAGACATTCTAGTCCGCCTGAAGCCGGACGCTGCCAAGGCGGTCGATCAGGCGCCGCGGCACGTCGGCGACCAGGACGATGCGGTCGTCGCGGGACTCGTGCGACGCGACCCGGGCATGACGGTAGACACGCGCGATCCGCTCGCGATCGGCGGCGTCCGCCGGGTCGAACGTGAGCGTCATCCGCACGACGTCGAGCGCCAGGCGCGACGCGACCGTCTCGATGAGATCGTCGACGCCGTCGCCGGTGACCGCCGAGATGAGCAGCGCCGACGGATCCTGCTCGGCGAGGCGCCGGCGCTCATCCGGCGTGAGCGCGTCCACCTTGTTGTAGACCTCGAGGAGCGGCACCTCGAGCGCGTCCACCTCTTCGAGCACACGGCGGACGGCATCCATGCGCCGCTCGCGATCCGGCGCCGAGGCGTCGATCACATGCAGGATGAGATCGGCGTCCGCGACCTCCTCGAGCGTCGCGCGGAACGCGGCGACCAGCGCGTGCGGCAGGCGGTCGATGAAGCCGACGGTGTCGGAGACGAGCAGCTCGCGGCTGTCCGGCAGCCGCACCTGCCGCACGAGCGGATCGAGCGTCACGAACAGCGCATCGGACGCGACGGCGTCCGCTTTCGTCAGCCTGTTGAACAG
>DATNBT010000564.1:0-9789 GCA_035571855.1 Vicinamibacterales bacterium | reverse complement strand
ACCCAGCCGAGCGCGACGCGATCGTTGAAGTAGACCGCGCGGGGATTCTGGTCGTCGATCAGCTTGCCCTGCAGACTTCCGCGCGAAAACACCAGGAGCTGCGAGTCCACGGGCAGGCGCAGCGCATCGAGCGCGGCGTTGAGGTAGCCGTTGCGGCTGTCGAACGCGAACGTCAGGACCCCGTCCTTCAGCTTCGCGTTGACGTCGGCGACGACGTTGTCGAGCGGACCGGTCGAGTAGTTGATCGCGGGATCGTCGAGCGAGCCTCTGAACGTGCCGGCATGCTGCGCGAGCAGCGCGACGTGCATGCCGGCAGCTGTCGCCAGCGCCGCGAGAAGCAGCCGGCGTTTCAGTGCGAGGCCTTCACGTACTGTTTCAACGCCTGTCCCGCCGTGAGTGCGCCGTAGATGTTGCCGTCCACGTCGGCGGCGACGCCTTCACCGGTGCCGTTCGGATCCGGATCGGGAATCACCGCCGTCACCTTGCCGTCTTTCGCGCTGCCGACGTAGATGCCGCGCGTGAAGCCGGGATTCGTCTTCTCGTCCGACTGCGTGTCGGCGGCGTACAGCACGTCGTGCCTGTCGATGAACACGCCGCTCGGCCGGCCGAATTGCTTCCACTCCGCCAGGAACTTGCCGTCCTGATCGAAGATCTGAATCCGGCTGTTGCCGCGGTCGGCGACGAACAGACGCCCGGCCGAATCCATGGCGAGCGAATGCGGCGTGTCGAACTCGCCGGGGCCGCTGCCTTTCTTTCCCCACGTCCTGATGAACTTGCCGTCCGGCGAGAATTTCAGGATCCGCGCGTTCGTCATCCCGCCGTGTCCGTCGGCGACGAAGATGTCGCCGTTGTTCGCCACGACGACGTCCGAGGGCGGATCGAAGGTGTCGATGCCGTCGCCGGTGCCGCCGGCTTTACCGAGCGTCATCAGGACTTTTCCGTCGGGAGCGACCTTGAAGACCTGATTGCCTTTGCCGTTCTTCTGGGCGCCGTCGACGAGCCAGACGTTGCCCTGCCCGTCGACGTAGATGCCGTGCGGGCTGACGAACATGCCCGCGCCGAAGCTCGACACGAGCGTGCCGGCCCGGTCGAACTTCAGCACGGGCGCAAGATTCGTCGACGCGCACTTCAACGCCTGGCTCGCGCCGCCGCAGCGCTCGAACACCCACACGCTGCGGCCGTCGCGGTCGATGTCGATCGCGCCGACCGATCCCATCGTCCGGCCGTCGGGCAGTTTGAAGTGATCCGTCACCGTGCGGTACGGACTTGCCTGGCCGGCCGCAATCGCGAACGCCGCCGCCGCCAACATCCACGCGGCGCGCATACTCAGCTCTTCGGTCCGAGCGACGACACGTACGCGACGACGTTCAGGATGTCGTCGGCGGACATCTTGTCCACGACCGGCTGCATGATCGACACCCACGGACCCTTGCGCTGGCCCGACTGCATGTCGTACAGCTGCCGCGTCATGTAGCTCGGCGATCGTCCGGCGATGCCGGGCACCGGCCCCATGCCCATCAGATCGGCGCCGTGGCAGACGCTGCACTTCGTCACTTTCGTCCCGCTCGTGGCGATCGCCTCGCCCTTCTTGACGCTGCCCGGCGGCACGTACGCGATGAACGATCCGTCCGCGTGGTAGTCGCGCAGCTCGACGAGCTCGTTGTTCGCCGGCATCTCCATGATGCGGCTGCCGATTGGTTCCTTCTCGGTCCCTTCGAGCGACATCCACATCCCCGCGGCGCTGCGCGTCTTCGGCACCGTCGCGCTCTCGACGACTTTGATCCACTGCGTGTTCCACGGGATCTTCGAGAAGTACTCCGCGGCGTCCTTCATCTCCTCTTCGCTCATGCCCTTCGCGATCGTCGTCATGACGCCGGTGTTGGCTTTGCGCGAATCGGACGTCTTGCGCAGATCGCTTCTGAAGTCGTGGAGCTGCTGCAGGAAGTAGGCGACCGGCAGTCCGGACACCGACGCGTTCTCGGGGCGGCCCTTGCCGTTGATAAGGTGGCAGAGGCCGCAGCCCCAGACGTCGGGCGCTTTGCCGTACTGGACGACGTACGGCAGCTTCGGGTGATCGTTCGGAAACCAGTCGCCGACGTTGAAGCGGTTGCCGATCTGCGTGCGCGTCATCTTCACGTCGCTGCCGGGCACCGTGTACTGCATCGGATCGGGAGGCGGAGGCGGCGCGCCGCCGCGTCCACGTCCGCCGCCGCCGGCCGCAGGCGGTGGTTGACCGATAGGAGGCGCGGGCGTGTCGAAGCCGTACGCCCACGGCGCCGGCGGATCCGCCGCTCTCAACACCGACACGCTTGCGGCGATGGCCGCCAGCGATAACAGGACGCCCGCGGTGAACCTGCTCATAATCCGTCCTCCTCCTGCGTGCTGCGGAGTATACAATCCGTGACCTGATGGCGCGCATGTTCCTCGCCGCCGCGCTGCTCGCCCAGTGGCTGCAATTCCCGACGCCGGGTGTCCCTCGACTTCCCAACGGCCGGCCGAATCTCACCGCACCCGCGCCTCGCACCGCCGACGGCAAGCCGGATCTGTCCGGCGTCTGGTTGACCGTCCGCGGCTACACAAGCGACATCGCCAAAGACCTGAAGCCAGGCGAGGTCTCGTTTCAGCCGTGGGCCGCCGAACTGTACAAGCATCGCGTCGAGACGCTGAGCCGTGAAGATCCGCAGGCCGCGTGCGTGCTGTCAGGCGTGCCGCGGGAACACGTCGTCCCGTATCCGTTCAAGATCGTCAACACGACGAACGGCATGATCGTGATCCTGTACGAAGCGCTCCACAGCTACCGGCAGATCTTCATGGACGGCCGTGCGCTCCCGAAGGATCCGAATCCCGCGTGGATGGGCTACTCGGTCGGACACTGGGACGGCGACACGCTCGTCGTCGAGTCCAACGGGTTCGTGGACAACAACTGGATCGACAACAACGGGCACCCGGGCACTGAAGCACTCCGGCTGACGGAGCGCTTCCACCGGCGCGACTTCGGGCACATCGATCTGCAGCTCACGATCGACGATCCCAGGGCGTACACGAAACCGTGGACGGTCAATCTCGTGTTCAACGCGCAGCCGGACAACGAACTGATTGAATACGTGTGCGACGAAAATGAAAAAGATCTCAAGCATCTGGTTGGCAAGTAGCGCCGCGTTCATCGCGGTCCTGGCCGTGCACGCGCAGAGCGGCCGCACGCCGGACTGGAACGCGCTGAACGCCGAAACGCTTCGCCATTTCCAGGCGCTCCTGCGCTTCGACACGCAGAATCCTCCGGGGAACGAGCACCTCGTCACCGACTACGTGAAGTCCGTGCTCGAGAAGGAAGGGATTCCCGTCCAGATCTTCGCGAACGATCCGAACCGTCCGAACCTCGTCGCGCGCCTCAAAGGCAACGGCAGCAAGCGTCCGCTCCTCTACATGGGCCACAGCGACGTCGTCACCGTCGACGCGAAGAAGTGGAAGTTCCCGCCGTTCGGCGCGACACGCGACGGCGGGTACATCTACGGCCGCGGTTCCGACGACGACCGTCCGCACGTCGTCGCCGGGCTGATGACGCTGCTGACGTTGAAACGCCTGAACGTCCCGCTCGATCGCGACGTGATTCTGCTCGTCGAATCCGGCGAAGAAGGAACGACCGGCGTCGGCATCGGCTACATGACCACGCAGCACGCCGATGCGATTGCGGCGGAGTACTGCCTTGCCGAGACCGGTACGGTCGCGCGCGTGAACGGCAAGGTGATGTACGCCGGCGTCCAGACCGTCGAGAAGGTCCCGAGGCGCATCGAACTCGTCGCCACGGGTCCGTCCGGTCATGCCTCGCGTCCGCTGCAGGCCAACGCCGTCGTGCACCTGGCCGCCGCGGTGGCGGCTGTCGGCACATGGCGCGTGCCGATGCGACTGAACGAGACGACCCGGGCGTTCTTCGCGAAGATGGCGGAGATCTCTCCTGAAGTCGAGGCCGCGCGATATCGCGCGCTCCTGAACCCGTCGTCTCCGGCCGCGGCGGCCGCCGACGCCTGGTTCGCCGAACACGAGCCCGGCTACGCGTCGATGATGAGGACGTCGGTGTCGCCGACGATGATCGACGCCGGCTATCGAATCAACGTGATCCCGTCGGAGGCGAAGGCCACGCTCGACGTGCGGATGCTGCCGGACGAGGATCCGGCGAGGTTTCTCGCCCAGATCACGCGCGTGATCAACGATCCGGCGGTCGTCGCGCGCTACATCACCGATCCCGGCCTGACGCGGCCGACCAACAAACCGTCACGCCTCGACTCGGAAGTCTTCCGTACGATTCAGACGGCCGTCAGCCGGAACTACGACACGGTGACGATTCCGCTGCTGAGCACCGGCGCGACCGACATGTCGCAGGTGCGGGGAAACGGGACCGAGTGCTACGGCATCGGTCCCGCGATCGATCTCGAGGACGCGGCGAAGGGCTTCGGCGCGCTCAGCGACCAGGAACGGATCCTGGAATCGGAGCTGTACCGCTTCGTGCGGTTCTCGTACGAGATCGTCGCCGATCTCGTACGGCATTCGTAGCGTCCGGCTTCAGCCGGACGGCTACCGCGGCGTCGTCACGGGCGCCTGCGTGTTGAAGCCGGCGCCGCCGTCGCCGTCCCAGTCCTTCTCGACGCCGTTGCCGCGCGCGGCGTCGCCGTGCATCGGCGTCACGTAGCCGAGAAGGCATCCGTTGGACCCGTCACGGAGCAGGTGGCAGCGGACCTTGATTTGATCGCCCGGACGGACGTCCTCACGTTTGATCCCGACTTTCGTGAGACCCGCGGGCCCCGTCGCTTCGAGCGCCCAGGTCGTCACCTCGCCTTTGCCGTCTTTCACGTCGAGATAGATCCACGAGTGGGGCACCAGCAGGTGCAGCTCCTTCACCTCGCCCGTCATCGTCGTCCAGACGGTGAGGTCGTAGTTGCCGTGGGAGTGATGCGCGCGTGCGGGCGCGACGGCGCACAGCGCCAGCACGAAAACGACGGCCGCGGTTTTCTGCATGACGTCTCTCCTATTTCGGGGGCGCGGGTGGAGGCGGCGGGCCGGTGCGCGCCGGCGGGGGCGACGGAAACTTCCAGCCGTCGGAGTAGCCGGTCGTGTAGAACGAACGATAGCGAATCGGCTTGCCTTCTTCGTCGATGAACATCAGCGACTGCTGAAACAATCCGGGCGCCGGCGCGCCTTTCGGCACCGTCGCCTCGGACACGTAGAGACGCGTCCCGTGCCGGTGAATTTCAGCGAACGTGCGCGACGCGTCGGTGTTCGTCAGCTGAATGCGCAGGCCCTCGATCTGATCGACGACGGCCCAGCCGAAGAAGTTGACCTTCGCGCCGTCGCGTTTGATGAACTTCGACGCGGCGAAGACCATCGCGCCCTGCACGTCCGAGCGCCAGTCGTTCTGGCACGCGTCGCCTTCGCCGCCGGCCGCCCTGCACTGCTGCATGCGTGCGGTGTGAATCTTCTCCGCATCTGCGTAGTCGACGACGGTCATCGCGTACCGGCTGCGGCCCTGCTCCGCGCTGTAGACGTGCGCGGGCAGCGCGATGCCGAACTCGGACATATAAGTAATGTCCTGCGCATTCGGTTCGCTGGGGAAGTTCACCGCGAAGAGGTCGGCCTTGCTCGCGTACTGCACCCACTCCTGGGCGAATGCCGGCGAGGCCATGACCACGACCAGAACGAGAGCTTTTGTCACTGACATCTGGCTGCTCCACTTCCTTCCGAGCCACCCTTGTCGCGGTACACCTTATGACAGTTCCCACACGCGTCGTTCAGCTTTTCGCTGATCGCGCCGAACGCCTCGAAGTTCCGTGCACGCGATTCCTTGTGCGCGAGCTTGCCGACGTCCACGAGCGCCGCGACGAACTGCTTCCAGTCGGCGCGATCGATCGGAGCCGGCCGTCCGTTCTGGCACATGCGCCCAGGCGTCAACAGCAGCGCGGCGGTCTCCGTCAGCGCGACGGCCGCCTGATCCACCTGCAGCCATCCCGGATACACCGTCGCTCCCCACTCGACGTAATCGAACGGCGAGGCGGCCAGCGGCTTGGGCTTCGGCGCCGCGGTCGAGGGATTCTTCAGCTGCAGGTTGAAGATGATGTTCGCGTTGGGAAACGCGATCGCGCGCATCAACTCGGCGAGGTTGCCTTCAGGACGCCGGGAGCGCGAGGCCTCCGGCCGAGTGAGGGGCATCACGATCGCCGCCGCGTCGGCGAGCTCAGACGGCCCGGACGGAAATCTGCCTGACTGCAGAATGTAGGCGGTGAGATCCGCGGACTGCTCCTTCGAGAGGCTTCCAGGCTTCTCGAACGGCATCGTCTTCTGAATCTTGTCGACGACGTCGGCGAGCGGGCGCTCGCTCCAGTTCGCGAGGAAGTCCTGGCCGGCGAGCGGCGGCCCGACGGCGCCTTCCATCGACTTACCGTGGCACTCACCGCACTGCGCGCGATAGAGCGTTTCACCGCGTGCGGCCTGCGCCGCGGAGTACACACCAGCCGTGACCGATCGCGGCTGGCCGGCGTAGACCGCGGTCGAGCACGCGGCGGCGAGCAGTACTACCCGCAGTTGATGGCGCACTTCTCCGGGCGTTTGAACTTCGCTTTGAGCTTCTCGCGGTACTCCGGATACGCCGTCTCGGCGCCGCCCATCGCGGCCTCCGCCGGGATCCCGTAGTACTTCAGCATCTCTTCGGTGAAGGGATTCTTCCCCGGCAGATAGTGCGGGACGCGTCCTTCCTCGACGCCTTCGTCGCCGACGATGCACGGCGGTCCGTTGAGCGCGACGGGATTCGTGCTGAGGTTGTACGAACGCGACAGAATGTACGGCTCGGTCAGGTAGACGGGATCGACCATGAACAGCACGACGGTCATCATGTCGCCGTGGCGGCGGAAGTGCGTGGTGATCGTCGCCTGATCGCTGCTCGCCGCGCCGTTGCGGCGGATGTATCCCGTCTTCAGGTGCGTCGTCGTCGCGATCAGCTCGCTGCCGTTCCACACGCCGGTGGTGAAGCCGGTCTGATCGTGCGGCGCGTTCTTGCCGGGATGCGGACGGCCGTCCATCCAGATCGTCATCGGCGCGCGCGTTTCCCAGCCGCCGACCATCCACGCCTGAATCTTTCCGGTCACCGGATCCGGCACGGCCCACATGCGCAGGCTGAACGGTCCGGCGGCGATGTGCCACTGCGTCTGGAACCAGCACGTGCGCTCGGGCATCGAGATGGTCGACTGCGAGAAGCTCAGCGCCTTCGCCCGGCCGGCGTCGTTGAACGGCAGGCCGGTCCAGTCGTCGGGATAGGGACCGCCTCCGCGCTCGAGCGAGTCTTCGTGGTTGATCGACTGCCACGAGCCGGAGAGATCGATCTCGGCAAGCGCGGGCACGGCGCGGGAGGCGAGGAACAACGCGAGAACGAAAAGTGTTTTCTTCATAAAGTTACCAGGTCGGCGAGCACTCGCTCGGCTTCCACTTGGCGTCGTTCGCTTCCTTCCTGAAGTGCGAGCTGATGACGAACGGCGTCCGCAGATACTGCGGGTCCGTCGTCGAGATGGTGACGACAAGGAGCGGCGAGCCGTCGGGCTGCGTGACGATCTCGTAGTACTCGGTGACGGTCGCGTTGTCGCTGTAGGGCACGCCGTTCTTGCGCAGGAATCCGGCCTTCAGGCTGGTCGTCTCGACTTTCATCGTGCCGTCGGTCGCGCCGCGGCCGCCGCCTTCCCACCGCGCAACCGAGTACCCCTGCAGGGTGTGCGGCGTGCCCGCGGGCGCGACGTCAGCCACTTGCGCTGAGCCCGCCGGCGGGAAATGGAAGACGCGCGTCTGCTTGCCGGCATCCGTGTCCATGCGAAGCGTCTGGTCGTCCTGCCACGTGATGTGCAGACGGCCGGGGACGCGCAGGATCGCCGGCGCGCCGTACGACTTGCACAGCTCGCCGGACGCTTCTTCCTTCGCGGGATCCCACGTGTCGGCGACCTTGCGCGCGTCCGGCGTCATCGGCACGCCCTGGTAATCGCCCTTCGTCGGCGTGACCATGCGATAGCGCCAGTCTTCGTCGACGATGGACACCCAGTAGCCGGTGAGATCGATGGGCGCCCCGGCCTTCGGTGACTGCGGCGGCTGCGGCGCACCGCCGCGGCCCCCGCGTCCCTGCGCGAATGCGCTGGTCGAAAGCGGGAGAACCGCCAGAACCCCGAGAACCCCGAGAACCCTGTGAACCTTGTGAACCTTCTTCATGACTTCTTCGCCTGCAGCGTCTTGTAGATGGATTCGATGAACGCGTTCGTCGCGCCCGCCTGCACGCCGTAGCGGGTCTCGTACGGCTGCGCGGGTTTCGCGGCCTTGATCTCGTCGAGCGTCTTCCCCTGCTTCGCGAGCTCCGCGACGACGTCGCGCACGAGCACGACCATGTCCCGGTAGTCGACGATCTCCATCTGCTCGCACAGACGGCCGTGACCGGGAATGACGTAGGTGCCGACGTCCTTGTAGATGAACGGCGTCGGCGCGATCGTGAGATCGATCAGCCGGTTGAGCGCCGCGATCTCGCCCTGAATCGTCCCGCCGCCCGCGGCGTCGATGACCGGAAACCGCGTCATGTCGATCACGTCCCCGGCGACGACGACATCGGATGCGCGGAAGAGGACGAAGCTGTCGGCGCTGGTGTGCGCCGCGGGCTGATAGAAGATCTCCAGCCCTTCGTCGTTCATGCGGATCGCCTTGCGCGGCGTGAAGAACGCTTCGTTCGGCAGCGCGCCGCTCGGATACGCGGGCTTCACCTTGCTCATCTCGCGCAGGACGCTGTCGTGGGACAGAATCGAGGCGCCGCCGCCGTTGGGCAGGCCCTGGCCGCCGCCGAGCGCGTTGGTGAAGATCGTGTAGCCGGCGCGGGCGAGCTTCTCGTTGCCGCCGACGAACTCGGGGCCGGCGTCGACATTAATAATGTAGCGAATCGGCAGCTCGGTCAGCGTCTTGAGCGCGGCCAGCACCTTGTCGGACGTTCCGGCCGCTCCCGTGTTGACGAGGACGATGCCGTCCGATCCGATCTGGACGCCGATGTTTCCCCCGGCGCCGGCGAGCATGTAGAAGTTCTTCCGGACCTTGACGATCTCGAGGCTCGTGTCCTGCGCGTGCATCCGCGCCATCGACACGACTCCGGCGACCGCCAGGCCCAGCAGCAGGGCACAGACTCTCTTCATAGCGACGCGAAGTATACTTTTTTTCGGGATGAACTTCCGGCGCCTTCTCGCAGCACCGGCGCTGACTCGGCAGCGGATCTGGATTGCCTATACCGCCGCGATCTCGACGGATCTCTTACAACTCGCGCTGGGGCCGTTCGGCTGGGCGGCCGTCGACGAAGTCCTGGACGTCGTTGCCATGGCCGTCATCTCGTGGGCCATCGGCTTCCACGTCGTCCTGCTGCCGACGTTCGCCATCGAGCTGCTGCCGATCTCCGACTTCCTGCCGACGTGGACCGGCGCCGTCGCCTTTCTCGTCGCCTTCCGGCGGCGGCGCACGATCCAGCCCAGCAGTTAGCGCGTCCTACTTCGCCGTTTTCGACGCGTCGCCGATGTAGTGCTGCGCGTCCTTGTCGATGCAGACAAACTCGAGCAGCTGCGTATCGGGACTGAAGCGATAAAACATCTTCGCCGTGAACGGCATCGTGTACGCCTTCGGATCGTCGATCGTCTCGTCGAGCTCCAGCAGGCCGAACTTCGGCCGGCGGAAGCGCTCGGTGATCTTCGCGGCGCTCGTGAGCGGACTGCCCTGCACGTCCAGCCACTGATCGTCCATCAG
>DATNBT010000563.1:0-7652 GCA_035571855.1 Vicinamibacterales bacterium | reverse complement strand
ACGGTTACTTGCCTCCGATTTCCTTGCGGACGATTGCTGCGCCGTCGGCGAGCGCCTTCAGCTTCATCTTCGCGACCATGCGCGCCAGCGGCTTCATGCCGCAGTCGGTGCTGAGCGTGATCTTCTCGGCGGGGACGTGCTTGAGCGCCATGCGGATGCGTTCGGCAACCTGCTCCGGCTTCTCAATCGCGTTCGTGCGGATGTCGAGCACGCCGAGCTGCACGCCCGTGTCCTTCGGCAGGTTCTTCAGGAAGTCCACGCCGTCCATGTGGCGGTTGGCGTAGTCGAGCACGAACTCGCTGATGCCGGCCGTGCCGAAGAAGTACGGCAGCACGGTCTGGTACCCCTGCGGGAAGTTCGCGCTGAGGATGTCGTTGCCCCAGGCGTTGCCGAAGCAGAAGTGCCAGCCGATCTTCGCGTCGACGCCGTCGCAGCACATCTCGACGGACTCGCGAATCCATTTGTAGTCGTTCTTGTCGCCGCTGAACAGCGGCAGCCACGCGCCGAGGTCCTCGAACTGCAGATACTTGGCGCCAGCAGCGACGAGGCTCTTCATCTCCGCGTTGAAGATGGGGCAGAGCGCCATCGTCAGGTCCTTGGCGTTCTTGTAGTGCTTGAAGTAGACGTGCCACGCGAGGTTCGCGGGGCCGGCGCCGACCGAGACTTTCACGGGGACCTTGGCGTGTCTGCTCGTCACCTTGTACAGATCAGCGAGGCGAATGGGACCGTGGGTCATCGGCCCGCTGTTGATGACGCCGCCCCAGTCGTCGAGGATTTCCTTGCCCTGGCTGGCCGCCTGGCCGACGCCGGAGGGATGTGGCTCGCGCGCGTGCTCGAAGCCGCCGATGCGCTCATACATGTACCAGCAGAAAGAGCCGATGACGCCGACGTAGTCGTCGTACCACATGTTGCCGTCGGTGACGATGTCGAGGCCGGCTTCTTCCTGATCGCGAACAACGGTGGCGACGGCATCGTCGTAGGCCTCTTCGTGCTCAACTTCCTTGAACGCAACGCGGACGTCGCGGCCCAGCAGCTGGTGCTTGAACCAGTGCGGCCGCGGATACGATCCGACCATCGTTGTCGGAAGAATTCTGTCGGTAATCTTCGTAGGCATTCTCGCTCCTGAATAAAAGTGGCGGGCGGGTTCGGATGCTATCCGAGCGCTTACTAGACGTCAAGCGTAGGACGGGTAATAATTCGTCAAATGACCATCGAGAAAGAACGCTTGCTCCACATGTACCGGCAGATGGTGGCCATCCGCCTGTTCGAGGAGCGCGTCAACGACCTCTACACCCGCGCCCTCATGCCGGGGCTTGCACATCTATATATAGGTGAGGAAGCGATTGCCTGCGGCATCTGCGAGGTGCTGCGGAAGGACGACTTCATCACCAGCACCCACCGGGGCCACGGCCACTGTCTGGCCAAGGGCGCCTCGCCCGACCTCATGTTCGCGGAGCTGCTGGGCAAGGAAGCCGGCTACTGCAAGGGCAAGGGCGGGTCGATGCACATCGCCGATCCGTCCACGGGCAACCTCGGGGCCAACGCGATTGTCGGCGGAAGCGCCGGCATCGCGACCGGCGCGGCCTTCGCGGCGAAGTACCTCAAGACCGGCCAGGTCGCCGTCTGCTTCTTCGGCGAGGGCGCGCTCGGCCAGGGCCTGCTGTACGAGGAACTGAACCTCGCGCAGCTCTGGAAGCTCCCGGTCATCTTCTGCTGCGAGAACAACGGCTACAACGAGTACACGCACTTCTCGGAGTCGACGGCGGGAGAGGTCCCCAAGCGCGCCGAGGCGTTCGGGATGATGCACAAGACGATCGACGGCCAGAACGTCCGCGAGGTCTACACGGCGGCGCTCGAGCTCATCGAGCGGGCGCGCAAGGGCGGCGGCCCGGCGTTCCTGCAGTGCATCACCTACCGCTACCACGGCCACCACGTCGGCGACATCGCCCGCACCTACTACCGGCCGAAGGCGGAGGAGCAGGAGTGGGTGACCGAGAAGGATCCGATCACGCTGCACGGACAGTGGCTGATGGACAACAAGATCGCCAAGCGCGCCGATCTCGATAAGATTCAGGAAGAACTCGTCGCAAACATGGACAAGGCGATGGAATGGGCGATCGCCGCGCCGTATCCGGACGCGTCGCGCGTGACGGAGGACATCTATGCTTGATACAGCGACCTCCGTCCGCGAGCTCTCGTTCGGCGACGCGATCAAAGAAGCGATCGCTCAGGAGATGCGGCGCGATCCGCGCGTCGTCCTCATGGGCGAGGACGTCGCGGAAGCGGGCACGACCTTCAAGGTCCTCACGGGCCTCGTCGACGAATTCGGCAAGGACCGCATCATCGACACGCCGATCTCCGAGGCCGGCTTCAGCGGCCTGTGCGTCGGGGCCGCGATGGCGGGGCTGCGGCCGATCTGCGACATCATGTTCGGCGACTTCGCGACGATCATCATGGACCAGATGGTCAACCAGGCCGCGAAGATCCATTACATGTCGGGCGGCAAGTGGAAGGTCCCGATGGTCTTCCGCCTGACGATGGGCGCGACGCGCCGATCGGCCGCGCAGCACTCGCAGTCGCTCCACGCGTGGCCGAGCCACATCCCCGGTCTCAAGGTCATCGTCCCCTCGACGCCGTACGACGCGAAGGGCCTCTTCAAGGCCGCCGTCCGCGACGACAACCCCTGCGTCATCTTCGAGCACAAGATCAGCTACCGGAAGGTGAAGGGGCCGGTGCCCGAAGACGACTACGTGATTCCGCTCGGCGTCGCCGACGTCAAGCGCGAAGGCCGCGACCTCACCATCATCGCGACCAGCAGCATGGTGCAGGTGGCGCTCGCCGGCGCGAAGCTGTGCGAGGAGGTCGGCATCGACGTCGAAGTCGTCGACCCGCGGACGATGTGGCCGCTCGACGAGCAGACGCTCATCGAGTCGGTGAAGAAGACGTCGCGCTGCATCGTGATGGACGAAGGCTACGGCCGCTACGGCGTCGGCGCGGAGCTCGGGCAGGTGGTGAGCAACGGCGCGTTCTATTACCTCGACGCGCCCGTCACGCGCCTCTGCGCGATGCACGTGCCGATTCCGTTCAGCCCGGCGCTCGAGGATTCGACCGTACCCACGGACAAGGACGTCGTCCGTGTCGCCAAACAGCTTTGCAACCGGTAAGGGCGGGCCTGACGGCCCGCCGCTACAGCTGGGATTGAGGAAAAACATATGGGTCTGAAAACCTACGGCACGATGGCGGTGGACTGGGAAGAGCGGATCAATTTCGACCGCCTCCGGACGGAACGTCTGCAGCGCGCGAAAGACGCGCTGGAGAAGTCGGAGATGGGCGCGCTCCTGTGCTTCGACATGAACAACGTCCGCTACATCACGGCGACGCACATCGGCACGTGGGCGCAGGACAAGATCAGCCGGTTCACGCTGCTGTCGCGCGGCGCCGAGCCGATCCTGTGGGACTTCGGGTCCGCCGCGCGCCACCACCAGCTCAACTGCTCGTGGCTCGGCGAGCGCAGCCGCGCGGGCATCCCGCTGATGCGCGGCGCGATGTCGCCCGAGATGGGCCGCGCCGAGGACGTCGCCAAGAAGATCAAGACCGAGCTCGAGAAGCTCAACCTGCAGAAGGAGCCGATCGGCGTCGACGTCATCGAGCCGGCCGTGCTCTTCGCGCTGCAGAAGGAAGGGCTGAAGATCGTCGACGGCCAGGAGCTCATGAGCAACGTCCGCGTCATCAAGACGCAGGACGAGATCTCGCTCCTCAATCACTCGGCCGCGATGGTCGACGCCGCGTATCACGATCTCTACAAGGCCATGCGTCCGGGCCTGCGCGAGAACGAGGCGGTCGGCATCGTCGCCAAGCGGCTGTATGAGCTCGGATCGGAATACGTCGAAGGCGTGAACGCGATCTCCGGCGAGCGCTGCAGCCCGCACCCGCACGTCTTCTCCGACCGCATGCTGCGGCCCGGCGACCCGGTCTACTACGACATCCTCCACAGCTACATGGGCTATCGCACGTGCTACTACCGCACGTTCGCGATCAGCTCGGCGAGCCGGGCGCTGAACGACGCCTACAAGCGCTGCCGCGATTACCTCGACGCGGCCATCGAGCTCGTCCGTCCGGGACGCACGACCGCGGAAATCGCGTCGGTATGGCCGAAGGCGCAGGAGTTCGGCTTCCCGAACGAGGAAGCGGCGTTCGCGCTGCAGATGGGCCACGGCATCGGCCTCGCGATCTGGGAGAAGCCGATGATCAGCCGCCTCGTGTCCCTCGAGCACTCGTACGAGATCAAGCCGGGCATGGTGTTCGCGCTCGAAACGTTCTGGCCCAGCAAGGACGGCTGGAGCGCGGCGCGCATCGAAGAAGAAGTCGTCGTCACGCCGACGGGCCACGAAGTCATCACGCGGTTCCCGGCCGAGAAGCTGCTCGTCTGCGGCGCGCCGTACGTCACGGTCGACGGCCCGCTGTCGACCACGCGCGAGCTCGATCCGGAGCCGAACCAGGACGTCGTCAACATGATCGCGGCCAGCGCGCGGTCGGAAGTCGGCGCCCGCTAAATGGCGATCTCCGTCGTGATGCCTGCGCTCGAGATGGCGCAGGAAACCGGGAAGCTCGTCTCCTGGAAGAAGCAGGCCGGGGAGACGGTCAAGAAAGGCGAGCTCCTGCTGGAGGTCGAGACCGACAAGGCCGTCGTCGAGATCGAATCTCCCGGCGACGGCGTGCTCGGCGGCGTCACGGCGCAGGCCGGCGCGGTGGTGCCCGTCGGCCAGACGATCGCCTGGCTGCTGAAGCCCGGTGAGCAGCCGCCGGCGCAGAGCGCGCCGGTGCAGACCGGGCGCACGGGCGCCGCGGCGGTCCAGATGCCGGCGGCGGTTCTCGAGCCGGAGCGCGACACGGCGTCCGGCCCGCACGGCGATCCGCTCGCCGTCGCGGCCGCGAACAACATCCGCATCTCTCCGAAAGCACGCCGGCTCGCGAAAGAACACAACGTCGACATCCGCAGGGTCCGCGGCACTGGTCCTCAAGGCGAGATCATCGCGGACGACATCCTTGCCGCGTCCCGTAGTGGAGGAGCGCCCGCCCCCGCCTCCGCCACGGCTACGGCGGGCAAGCCGGCGCCGGCGTACACGCCGGCATCGATGGACGTCGGCGCGCTCAGCTCGATCGGCAAGATCATGGCCGAGCGGACGACGCAGAGCTGGGTGACGACGCCGCACTTCTTCCTGTCGCGGGAAGTGGATTGCTCCGATCTCGTCGCGGCGCGCAAGCGGCTCGGCGGCCAGATCGAGCGTGAGTTCGGCGTGAAGCTGACGTTCACCGATCTGCTGTCGGCGGCCATCGCGCAGGTGCTGCGCAAGCATCCGCGCATGAACGCGAGCTGGACGGGGAACGAGATCAAAGCGAACGCCGACATCAACGTCGGCCTCGCCATGGCCGTCACCGACGCCGTCGTCGTCGGCGTGCTGCCGCGCACCGACAGCATGCGGCTCGGCGACATCGCGTCACGCCGCCGCGACCTCACCGAGCGCGCGCGGACGAACAAGCTCGCGCCCGCCGACATCACCGGCGCGACGTTCACCATCAGCAACCTGGGGATGTATCACGTGGACGCGTTCACGGCGATCATCGTCCCGCCGCAGGCCGGCATTCTCGCGGTCGGCGCGATGAAGGACACGCTGGTGCCGGTCATGGGCGGCATCGCGACGAAGCCGATGATGACGATCACGCTGTCGTGCGACCACCGCGTCCTCGACGGCGCCCGCGGCGCGATGTTCCTGCACGACCTCGTCGAGGCTTTGCAGAATCCGTCGTTCTAGACGACAGGCCTGAAGGCCTGTACTACTTCCGCGTGGCGGTCAGGACTTCCTCGGCCGAGTGAATCAGCATCCGGTTCACTCGGCCGTTTTCGTCTTTCACGAACTCATACGTCCCCAGCAGGCGCGGTGAGAACGACGTCTGCGACAGCGGAATCATCGGAATCCTGCCTTTGCCCCGCATGTCCAGCAAGAGCTGATCGCCTTCGAGTGTGACCGTGAACACCTGTCGCGCGTTGGCGGCGTTCCGCGCGGACTCCGGCCGGACCTCGTAGACGCCGACGTACGTCGCGAGCACGTCGCGCGGCACGACGACCGCCTTCTCCTGTGCTGTGCGGCCGACGAGATGCGCGCGATCCTTTTCGTTCTCGCAGACGTACTCGATCAGATCGGTGTCGGCCACGAAGCTGCCGCCGGCCGGCAGGCTGATTGGTGCGCCGTAGACGGCGCGGTCTTTCAGCGTCACCTGGAGATCGAGCCGTCCGAAGCGCGGACGCGTGAAGCGCTCGGTGATCGTCAGCGCTTCGGTGTGCGGGTGACCGGCGAAATCCAGCCACGTCCGATCGTTGAAGCCCGCCGTGTCGACGACGAGCGTGTCGCCGTCCCAGTGGCCGATGGAGTAGCCCATCCACGTCGGATTCGGATCCTCGGGGAGCGTGCGGCCGTCGAGAAAGATCTGCCGGTAGGAGAGGTCCTCGAACAGAAACACGATGAGCGACGGCGTCTGGATGATCTTCGTCAGGCCGCCGTGCGTGATGTGACGGGGTCCGCCCGGCTTGCAGCCGGTGATTTCAGGATCATCCTTGCCGAATTCCTCGAGACGTAACCGGGAGAGCGCCGCCGCGGACGCCTGAATGGAAGACGCCGGCAGGTCGGCGGTGATGTTCGCCGCGTAGCCGGTTTCGACGCCGAGATTCCAGAGACCGGAGAGATCGGGATGACCGTCGGCGGCCCGCGGCGCCGGCGCGGACACGTCTGGTTTGCCGCTCGGATCGCGAGGGATTCCTACCGTCGGCGTCTTGACCCATTGCGCGTGAGCAGTCGCGCCGGCGAGAAGAAGTATGGCTGCGATACCGACTCGGTGCATGCGGAGAGCCTACCGTATAATCGCAGCCTCAGATGCCCCGAAAAGCGCTGTGGCCGCTGGCGTTTGTGTTCGTCGCGTGCGTCGCAGCCGCACCCCTCGTTGCTCAGGGCCAGCAGACGACCGAGGTCGCAAACGGACGCGGGCTGTTTCAGACGCGCTGCGCGGACTGTCATGGCATCGACGCGAAAGGTGTCCACGGTCCCGACCTGACGGTGCTGTTCACGGCGAACGGCGCGACCGACGATCGAGTCTTCCGGACCATACGCAGCGGCGTGCCCGGCACCGAGATGCCGGCGAGCAACGCGCCGGAGGCGGAAATCCGCGCGATCATCGCGTACCTCCACACGCTGGGCACGAACGTCGTTGAAGATCTGAGCGTCGTGAACCTCGCGAACGGCGAACGGACGTTCGACGCGTCGTGCGCGGCCTGCCATCGCATCAACGGCAGAGGCGGCGTGCTCGGTCCGGACTTGTCGCGGGCAGGAGCGAGCCGCTCGATCGCGCTGTTGACGCGCGATATCCGCGACGCGAGCGCCGTCATCGCGCCTGGTTATCAGCCGGTCACGATCGTGAAGACCGACGGCCAGAGAATTCGCGGCGCGCGCAAGAACGAAGACGCGTATTCCATCCAGGTCATGACGACGCGCGAGGAGCTGCAGGGCTTCCGAAAGAGCGACCTGCGCGAGATCGTCGCCGAACAGACGTCGCTGATGCCGGATTTTCCGCCCGCGCGTCTGAGCGACAGAGATCTGCGG
>DATNBT010000562.1:0-2429 GCA_035571855.1 Vicinamibacterales bacterium | reverse complement strand
GTCCGGTTCATCGCGCGCCACGACCCATCGGCGCGTTTTTGCTTCTGTGCGTCGCAGTCGGTTCGCGGCGCACAATGGCTTGGCGAACACCGGCTGACGCATGTCGCGCCGCACAGCCTGGTGCTGATCGACGACGAGGGCAGGGCGTCCGTGCGATCGACTGCCGCTCTGCGGATCGCCGCAGAGCTGACGCTGCCGTGGCGGATGCTGGGTCTTCTGCTGCTGGTGCCGCGACCGGTGCGCGATGCCGTCTACCGGATTGTCGCGGCGTCCCGTCACCGGATTCTCCGGCGCGCCGACCGCTGCGAGCTGATGCCGCGTGAGCTTCGATCGAGAATCATCGGGTGAGTCACGGCTTCATATGCGCACAGTCCTTTTCGTTCTCCGGAAACATCTCGAAGATGTCCTCGTCCGGCAGCAGATTGTGCGGCACGCGGATCGTGAACGGCCGCGTGTACGTTTTCGGATCGTCGAACGTCATCTCGTAATCGAGGTGCCCGAAGTCGCGGCGACGCAGGCGCTCGGTGACGCGCAACTGATCGCTGTGGCGATGTCCGCCGGCATCGAGCCCCGTCTGATCGTTGAAGCCGAAGGACTCGACGACGAACGTGTCGCCGTCCCAGCGGCCGACTGAGTATCCGAAATACGCGGGCAGGTTGATCTCCGCCGGCAGTCTTCTGCCGTCGGTATAGATCTGCCGGTGATCGTTGCCGACCTCGTAGAGGATCACCGTCGTCTTCGGCGCCTGGACGATCTTGATCGGTTCGGAGAGCAGGCCCGCGACGGGGAAGCCCGCGACCGCGCGGCCTGGCGCGCAGGATCCGCCCTGACGACGAGGCGCGGGCGGCGCCGTCTGCGGCTTCACCATCGCGTCGCGATCGGGGAAGTCGATCAGGATGTTCCAGACGTACTTGTGCTGCGTGCCGATCTCCATGCCCGGGATGTCGGTTTTCTCGGCGTTGTCGATGCGCGCGCCGTACAGCCGCCGGAGCTCGGACATCGGCGTCATCTCGTGCATCCAGACGCCTGACAGATCAGGATGTCCGTCGGGTCCGCGCGGCGCGGGCGCGTCCAGCTTCGGCTTGCCGTCCGGAGTCCGCGGAACGCCGGGTGTCTTGTAATTGAGCCACTGCGCATGGGCCGTCGCCGTTGCACATGTAACGGCGAGAACGAGCGTCGCCAGGGTTCTGAGGGTTCTCGGGGTTCTGAGGGTGCTCGAGGTGCTCATGGTGCTCATGGTGCTCATGGTGCCCTGGAGAATATCAGTTCCTTAGACAACCATTTCGAATCGGCGACGTCTAATCACCAGCCATGCGCGTTGCCTCGCTCGTCGCCGCCGTATTCTTCGCCGCCGCATCCTCTATATATGCGCAGTCCGCACGGCAGCTCATCGTGACCGTGCTCGACCCGACCGAACAGGCCGTGCCCGGCGCCACCGTCACGCTCGAGCAGAACGGGACGACACGCGAGACGCTTGTGACGGACGGCAGCGGCCAGGCGACGACCGCGGCGCTGCCCGCCGGCACGTACATCGTTAAAGCCACGCTCGAGGGATTCACCGAGGCGCCGCCCGTCACCGTGCGCGTCGCCGGCAATCAGCCCACTCGTGCCGTCGCGCACCTCGGTCTGCCGCGGGTGTCGGACAGCGTCAACGTGGAGGGCGGGGCGGAGCGGCCGGCGCCCGACACTGCCGTCCAGAACGACGCGATCACGCCGGATGGATCGTCTGACGATCAGATTCTCCAGAACACCATCGACGCCCTCGCCGGCATCGGCAGCGTCGTCCGCGTCGACGGCCTGCAGTCGGGCGGGCTGCCGCCGGCGGCGACGATTCAGCAGATCCGGATCCGCCAGAACTCCTTCGACGCCGAGTACCACGAAGCGACGCCCGCGTTTGTCGAGATCATCACGAACGCGAAGCCGCAGCCGTGGCAGATCACGTTCACGACCTGGGATCGTCCGCAGTCGGCGCAGGCGCGCAACGCGTTCAGCGTGGACGTGCCGGCCGCCGAGCGCGGCGGCCTCAACTTCAACGGCACGGGCAACATCAACCATCGTGCGAGCGTGAACTTCTTCGGCAACTTCAACCAGGGCAAGGAAGACCGGCCGATCTACGCGCAGACGCTGGCCGGCCCGGTGCGCGGCCTCGTCGACGCGTCGAACCGTTACGAGTACGGCACGCTGCGCATCGGCCTCGACAAGTGGCGGAACAACGATCTGCGCTTCGAGAGCGACTATCAGGAATTCCGCAACCTGAACGTCGGCGCCGGCGGCTTCAACCTGCCGGAGCGCGGGTTCACGCAGGAGCAGAAGCTGCTTCGCGCGCGCGCGTTCTGGACGACGCCGCTCAGGAAAGGCGGCAGCAACGTCCTGCGGCTTCAGACGCAATACCGCCGCGAGACCGACACGCCCGACAGCGCGGCGCAGGC